>NZ_JBSGZD010000172.1:0-17018 GCF_053610825.1 Streptomyces sp. NPDC054863
CCCGGTGCCCGGCCTGCGGGCCCCGGGACGGGCGGGCGGGAGCCGTGGCCAGGACGGGAGCCGTTGTCGGGGCGGGACGTGGCCACTACGGCTCGCACCCGACTTGCCTGTGAGCCGCCTCAGGCGGCCCACAGGCAACGGACCGGCGTCGCACGCCGACAGGTGGGGCCCTCAGTCGGTGGAGAGGGCTTCGAGGAGCTGGCCCGCCTTGGGGTCGGACAGTGCCTTGGCGGCGTCGGCGAGGGCGACCATGCCGACCAGGACGCGCCCGTCGATGACGGGCAGGCGGCGGACCTTGTGCGTGGTCATCGTCGCGAAGACCTCCTCGGCGCTGTCGTCCGCGCCGATGGTGACGGCCTCGCCCTGCGCGAGGTCACCCACCTTCACGGTGGCCGGGTCCTTGTCGGCGCCCAGGACCTTGACGACGATGTCCCGGTCGGTGAGGACCCCCTTGAGGCGTTCGTCGGTTCCGCAGATGGGCAGGGCGCCCACGCCGAGCCGGGTCATCTTGCGGGCCGCGTCGAGCACGGAGTCCTGTGCACCGGCGCATTCGGCGCCGGCGGTCATGATGTCGCGTGCGGTGGGCATGGAAGTTCCTCCTGGATCCTGATCGCGGGGTGGACGGGCTGTTCCTGCGGTGGGGAGCCACCAGGGCAACAGACCGGTATTTACTGCCTACTTGCCGCGTCCGGAGAGCGCGTCGCGGACCCGGTCGACGAGTCCGGCCCCCGGGGCAAGCAGCTTGTTCGCGGGTGGTGTGTCCGGTGTGCCGGGGTGCGGCCGGGTGGGCGCGGTCTTCTTCGCCCGGCGCAGCCTGTCGCCCAGCTCGTCGATCGCTTCGGCCGAGCAGTGCTTGCGCAGTGCCGGGAAGAGGTTGTTCTCCTCGTCGCGGACGTGGGCGGTGACCTCGGACTTGAGTGTGCTGACCAGGCGGGTGAACCGCGGGTCGCCCGCCCGGAGCCCTTCGAGGTCCTTGAGGAGCTGCTCGACCTTGGCGTGGTCGGCGATCTCCTTGTCGGCGATCCGGTCGCCGCCCGGCAGGTGCGCACGAACCGCCGGGTAGAGGTGCTGTTCCTCGGCAACCGAGTGCCGTACGAGCTCAGTCGTCAGCCGGTCGGCGAGGGCGCGGGCTCCGTCGTCGCCCGGGGATGACTTCTCCAGGTGCGCGAAGAGCTCGTCCACCTCCCGGTGGTCGGTGATCAGTTCGGTGATGCCGTCGGCACGGACGCTCACGGCAGAGTCACCTCCCTTGTCGTCGTTCACTTCCTTCGCGAACGCCCGGCGCGCTGCCGGGCGCACACACCGGGTGCCCGACAGCCGTGGGACGTAACACACGGGCTCGTACGGCTTCCTCTCGTGCTGAAACATGGCCGGACCCGCGCCCTTGCGCCGTCCGGTCGCTCACCGTCCGGCGGCGGCCTGCTGCCGTTGCCGCGCCCAGGCCCGTTCGCGCAGCCCCGGCTCGCCCAGCAGGTCCGCGCCGGTGCAGGCCAGGGCGCGTGCCGAGGCCAGCATCGCCCTGCGCCCCCGTACGCTCGCCGCCGCGGCGGCGAACTGCGGTGTGTGGTCCGACTCGTCGGAGTCCTGGATGGCGACGAAGGGGTGGATGGCGGGAACGACCGCGCTCACATCTCCGATGTCGGACGAGCCCCAATGCACTCCCGGCGCAGGCTCATCCAGCGCGATGCCCGACCGGCGTGCGGGGACCGCTCGGCGGACGCCGGGTACTCTCCGGCGGCCGGTGGCTGTTCACCGCGGGGCTGCTCCTGGCGGGCGGGGTGCCCGAGGTGGTCGCGGGTGACGTTCATGTCCGGGTCACCGGCGGGCGGGCCGAGTGGTCCTGCCGTCCGCGGATCCTGAGTTTCCGGTCGGGGAGTTTCCGGTCGTACGCCGACTGAAGGCGCGCGTGAACTGCCGGTGGGCGGTGCCTTGATCGTGAGGAGCGGACCGGATCGGATATTCGATGGTGTGCCCGCCCGTGGGGACACAAGATGGTGCGCATGACTTTGGCCACTCCCACACTGCACACCGCTCGCCTGAGGCTGCGGCCCGTCACCGACGCGGATGCGGACTCTCTCTTCGCCATGCACAGCAGCACTTACGTGATGCGCTACTGGGACTCCCCGCCGTGGGACGAACAGGCCCGAGCCGAGCGCTTCCTCTCCATGTGCCGCAAGATGGCGGACGACGGAACCGGGGCGCGGGTAGCCGTCGACCGTGCTTCCGACGGGGCCTTCGTCGGCTGGTTCGGTCTGACCGGATGGGACCCGGAGTACCGCAGCGCGTCGTTGGGCTACTGCCTCGGCGAGGCGATGTGGGGCCACGGCTACGCGACGGAGGCCGTGCACGCCTTGCTGGGGTGGGCGTTCGACACACTGGACCTGAATCGGGTCCAGGCCGAGACCGATACGCGCAACGTGGCATCAGCCCGGGTACTGGAGAAGGTCGGATTCGTGCGTGAAGGGACGTTGCGGGAAGATTGCGTCGTGAACGGCGATGTCTCCGACTCGTGGGTGTTCGGGCTGCTCAGGCGAGAGTGGCAGCCATCGGCCGTGCCGATCCCGGTCGGCCAGGGGCGTTGAGCCTTCAAGGGGCGTTGGCCCCGTTGTCTCCCGGTTTCATCTCCCGGTGGTGGCGGTCAATATTGCGGGCTTGCCGTCCTGCAGTTGCCGCAGGCGCTTGAGTGTCGCGGCGAGGGTTTCGCCACCCAGGAGCTCCCGATAGGAGCGGGCGGGGCCCGGGACCGGTTCTGGCCCGGCGCAGCCCGGAGCGGTAAGGAGGTACCGTCTCGGTGGCCGGTGACCAGGAGTGGCGGCGCCGAGTGCACCGTCGTCACGCTCCCCGTTGCCGGCGGAGCCGGAGAGAGCGATGTCCGCGTGGCAGGCAAGCGCGGTGGACATGCAGGAGGAGGAGTGTTGATGATCGAGGTGCTGGTCGTCGACGACGATCCTCGGGTGGCCAGGATCAACGCCGCCTACACGGAGCGCGTACCCGGCTTCTGCGTGGCGGGCACGGCGCACACCACCGGCGAGGCGCTGGCCTGGCTGGACGAGCACCACGCCGACCTCGTTCTCCTCGACCACTACCTGCCCGACGAGAACGGACTCCGCCTCCTTCGGCGACTGCGCGAGAGCGGCTCCCGTACCGACGTGATCATGGTGACGGCCGACCGCGACGTGGCCACCGTGGAAGCCGCCATGCGCTACGGCGCCCTGCATTACCTGGTCAAGCCGTTCAGCTACAGCGGCCTGCGGGTCAAGCTGGAGGGGTATGCCGTACTGCGCCGCACCCTCGCCGACGGCATGGAGGCCGGGCAGGAGCAGGTCGACCGGATCTTCGGGGTGCTGGGCAGCGCCGCGGCCGGGCCGACCGTGCTGCCGAAGGGCCACTCGGCGCAGACGGTACGTCTGGTGCGACAGGTGCTCCGGGAGACCGGGCAGCTGTCGGCGAGCGAGACAGCCGACCGGACGGGGTTGAGCCGGCAGACCGCACAGCGCTATCTGAAACTGCTGGAGAAGGCCGGGCAGGTGGGACTCACCCTGCGCTACACGGGGCCGGGCCGGCCGGAACACGTGTACACGTGGACGGGCACCGACAAGGTCGAGTGACCTGTCCGGTCCGAACGAGTCGGCACCGCGGTACCGCGACGGCGGCACGCCCCGGTCCTGGGCAGGGACCGGGGCGCGCCGTGGGCGGGGGAGGCGGGTGTCGTCAGGCGATGCCGAGGAGCAGGGCAGCCGCGAGGATCACCAGCGAGACCATGACCGCCCACTTGACCGTGGTGCGGGTGTGGTCGCCGAACTCCACCTTTGCCATGCCCACCAGGACGTACACGGCCGGGACCAGCGGGCTGGACATGTGGAGCGGCTGGGCGATGAGCGAGGCGCGGGCGATCTCCAGCGGGGAGACGCCGTGCTGGGCGCCGGCCTCCGCGAGGATCGGCACGATCCCGAAGTAGAACCCGTCGTTGGACATGAAGTACGTGAACGGGATGCTCAGCAGACCGGTGATGAGCGCCATGTGCGGGCCGAGACCGTCCGGGATGGCGCCGACCAGGGACTTGGCCATCTCGTCCACCATGCCGGTGCCGGTCAGCACGCCCGTGAAGACGGCGGCGGCGAAGACCATGCCGGAGACGTTGAGAACGTTGTCGGCGTGGGCGGCGATGCGCTCCCGCTGCTGCTTCATGTGCGGGAAGTTGACCGTCAGGGCCAGGGCCGCGCCGAACATGAAGATCACCGGGATCGGCAGCCACTGGGCGATCAGCGTGATCAGTACGGCCAGCGTCAGCAGGGCGTTGAACCAGAAGAGCCGGGGCCGCAGCGTGGGGCGGTTCGGATCGAGGGTGCCCCAGACGGCGGCGGCCGCGTCGCCGTTCTCGGGGGGCATGGCATCGTCGACGGAGGGCTTCGTGAGGTCCGGGGAGGCCGGGGAGGCCGGGGAGGCCGGGGAGGCCGGGGAGTCTGAGGAGCCCGGGGAGCCCGGGGAGCCCGTGCTGCCGGTGGCCCGGGAGCCGGTCCCGGCGGCGGATCCGGTGGCCTTCCGGGTGGCGTTTCCTTCGGCCCCGTTCGTACCCGCGCCCACGGTCACCAGGGAGAGGGCGCGGCCGTCCGTCTCCTCGACGGCGCCGGCGACGGCGTCGGCGTCGGCGACGGAGTCGGACGCGGGGCCGGTCTCCGTGAGCAGTCCCAGGCGACGGCGTTCGCGCAGGCCCAGGCACCAGGCCAGGACGAAGACGGCGAGCAGGCCGCAGGCGAGCGCGGGCAGCATCGGCACGAAGATCTCGCCCGCGTCCAGCTTCAGCGCGGTGGCGGCCCGTGCGGTGGGGCCGCCCCACGGAACGGTGTTCATCACGCCGTT
This sequence comes from Streptomyces sp. NPDC054863, assembly GCF_053610825.1. Lineage (NCBI taxonomy): Bacteria > Bacillati > Actinomycetota > Actinomycetes > Kitasatosporales > Streptomycetaceae > Streptomyces > Streptomyces sp. NPDC054863. Next base: position 4,861 of record NZ_JBSGZD010000172.1, read on the forward strand.
GGCCGTGGCGGCGACCATCGTCAGCGTGAGCACGCTCATCTTCAGCCGCAGGTAGAGCGGGAGCATGGCGGAGACGGTGATCATGAACGTGGTCGAGCCGTCGCCGTCCAGTGAGACGATCGCTGCGAGCACGGCGGTGCCCAGCACGACGCGGGCGGGGTCGGCCTTGCAGAAGCGCAGGATGCCCCGGACGATCGGGTCGAACAGGCCGACGTCGATCATCACGCCGAAGAAGATGATGGCGAACATCAGCATCGCCGCGGTGGGCGCCAGCTCGCCGATCCCCTTCAACACGTACTCACCCAGGTGGGCCCCTTGCCCCGCGATCACGCAGAAGAGGGCCGGGATGAGGATGAGCGACGTCAGCGGGGACATCCTTTTCATCATGATCAGCGTCAGGAACGTCGCGATCATGACGAATCCGAGGACCGTCAGCAGCATAGATCTTTCACCTTCGTCCAGCTCATGGCCACAGCTCCGTGGCTGGTCGAAAGTACGAGCGGCACTTCGGTGTACACAAGGAGTAAACGCGTGAGCAATACGTGCGAAACCTTGGAGTCATGGGGATGTGGCCGGTGGGACAGGCCTGGACGGACCGGAGCCTGGGCGGCGCAGGGCGGCGTGCGGCGGTGGACTGGGGGTCGGGGCGCCCCGATTCTGAGTGGCGGCTGATTCCCTGGCGGGTCCCCGGGCACCCACACGACGGGCGCCCGGGGCGCGGCACGAACTGATGAACCTGGCGCTCGGCATGGTGATCCTCGCGGTCGACAACAAGGCCCCGGGCAGGGCAGGCAAGGGTACGGGCGCGGGCGCGGGCGCGGGTGCCGAAGAAGAAGACCCCGGCGCCGCTGTCGACAGGCGTGCATCCGGTCGATTCCCCGGGGCCTGTGGGTGGAGCGTGGCGGTGGGGGCCGCTCGGTGACGGGGGTGGGGCTGCCGCTCGACGGGCACCGTGGGGTGTGACGGGTTACCGAACGGGGTGCGGCTCGTTCTAGCTGTCGTGATGAACAATCTTCTTGGTGACGTCGTCAGCAGTGATGCAGGAACGTTTCCCCACAAGTCTTCGGCGCTTGCCCCTCTTCCCCCTCTCGTTCCTCTGTCGACAGAGCGGAGCCACGACGGTCGCACGGCACCGGGCGAGCCCGTCGGAGCAGACCGACTCCCGTTTTCCGAGGTGCGGTCATGACGCACAGCGGCAGCCCCCGTACGCCCGCCCGGCAGACGAGCAGCGGAAGCTGCCGCAGCCTCATCAACCTCCAGGCGGTGGTGTGCCCCGGCCTCAGCGTGTCCTTTCCCGCTCTCCTGAGCTATCACTCCGCCGATCCGTACGCGGTGCACCTGGACAACCACATCGACCTGGAGGACCCGGTCCGGTGGACCTTCGCCCGCGAGCTGCTGGCCACCGGGCTCACCCAATGGGCGGGAATCGGCGACGTGTCCGTCCACCCCGGCAAGAGCGAAGGGGGCGATGTCGTCCTCATCGCTCTGCGCAGCGGTGAGGAAACGGTGTTACTCCGTGCGCCGACCGCGATCGTCAGGACCTTCCTCGCCCGGACCGAACGCATCGTCCGCCCCGGAACCGAGCACGCGCACATGGACCTGGACACCGTCCTGGGCCGACTCCTGGGCGGCCCGGCAGAGCCGGGCGAGCAGGAGGAATGGCCGTGGTAGTCAGCCGATCAGCGGTTCTGGGCGGTGATGTTGAACATCCAGCTGATCCCGAACCGGTCGACCAGCGAGCCCGCCTCGTCGCCCCACGCCTGCCTTGCCAGAGGCAGCGTGACGGTGCCACCGGCGGACAGATTCTCGAAGTAGTCGCGAAGCCCCCTGTCGTCGCCGTCGAGGAAGATCGCGACATTGTTGCCGGGCCGATAGGGCGGCCGGCCGGGCCTGTCATCGGGGTAGTCCCAGGCCATCAGCGTGTAACCGGCGGAGGTGTCCAAGCGAGAGTGCATGACCTTGTCGGCATGGGGTGAGTCCGGTGAGCCGAAGTCCGCCACGGTTCCCAACTCCAGCTCGCCACCGAAGACTTCCTGGTAAAACTCCATCGCCTGCCGCGCGTTGCCGTGGAACGTGATGCACGGATTGACCTGAGACCCCACTTGACGCTCCTTCGTGATGTGACCGATCGGGCTGTCCCATCGCCGCCCGATCGCCGCGAGCCAAGGTATCGACGAATCACGACACCCTCTGTCGCGATTTGGGAGCGGCAGTTGAGGCGCGGGTGGGACAGGAGAAGCAGCTCAACTATGGGGAAATCAGGCTGATTTGACTGGCGGGGAGAGTGCTGCGGGGCAACAGGTAAGCAATCGACGTGGCGACGGTGGGCGTGAGGAAGAGCTGTGGGAGCGCGCCCGGCAGTCCGCTCCGACAGAGTCCGCGCGACTTCTGCGCCGGCTCGGCGACGCCGGATGGCGCCCTCGCTCGTGGCGCCCTCGCTCGTGGCGCCCTCGCTCGTGGCGCGCTCGACGGAGGGTCGAGCGGCTGTGCACGGTGGCCCGCAAGCTCCTCATGGTGGGGGTCGCGGGTGCCGGGGCCGGGCAGCACGGTCTCAAGAAGTGAGGGCAGCGCGCTGTCGGCTTCCTGCCGCAGTTCCTGCATCCCTCGGCCGCCGTCCCAGACCCGCAGCTGGTGCCGGAGCTTCGCCGCGTGCAGAAGGTACTTCGCGAACGGCGGGAGTACGTGCCCCGGGCCCAGCCACGCCCAGTCGCTCAAGGCTGCCTCGCCCCGCGCGCACCCGACCACGCCGAACCGGCGCTCCCCACGCGTGTCGTCCGCAGCGGACGCCATGATCCTGCGGGCGGACGGCGAGGCGAAGGTAGTGGAGCGCGTCTTCCAGGCCGTCCATCGCCACAACGCGGACCCCAAGGTCCTGGCCTACAAGTACCTTGAGATGCTCCCGCACTTGGCGAAGAGCGACAACAACACGTTCTGGGTGATCCCGGGGGAGCTGACCGAGGCGGTTCGCGCCGTCACCAGCGCGTTCGGCGATCACTCGGCAACGGGTCTTCCCCCCTTTGCACCGCCGGCCGAAGCAGCCACTGGCGGCGCGGACGAGGCGGGCAAGGCGGGCGACGCCTCGAAGGGAGGCGGATCCGCGGCGCTCAGTACAGGCTCGACGACACTGTCGGGCTCGACGCCGCTGTCGCTCGATGCCGCCACGGCTGCTGCCGAGGTCGCGAAGCAGGCCGCCGCCGTAGTGAGCGACGCGAAGGCCGAGGCGGAAGCGGCCAGGGTGCCTCCGGTGCCGGGCAGGGGCCAGACGCCCGGCGATTGAGCACGGTCGGCCTTGTGGGAGGAAGGCGTTGCGGCTCCGGCCCTCCTGCACCGGACTCGCTTGCCGGAGCCTCGGAGCCTCGAAGCCTCGTGGGCTGATCGGGCGGGCGGCCCGGGGAGGGTGTCCGTAAGGAAGTTGGCGAGCGAGGGGGCTTGGCCGTGTGCCAGGGCCAGGTGCCGGGGCGGGAACTGCCCGCCCCGGCACGCGGCCGTCAGGGGCACGCGGCCGTCAGGGGCACGCGGCCGTCAGGGGCACGCGGCCGTCAGGGGCACGTGGCCGTCAGGCGATGCCGTCCGGTGCGGACTCCGCCTTCTCCGACTTCGGGACGACCTTCCAGTACTGGGAGAACGAGGGCGAGGTGCCCCACATGGAGGTCGGCACGACGTAGACGTCGTTGAACTGACGGTTGCCCTGCGGAGCGAGCGCATGACCCGGGTAGGCCCTCGGAATCAAGGCGTAGCTGTCGGCGTCCTGGCCGATGGCGTCGCTGCCGTGCACCCGCAGCAGCTTCCACTGCTGCTTCGCGCTGTTGTCGGACTGCTGGAGGCGGGGGTAGTCGGTGGCGCTCGTGCCCGCCGTGAGGCAGTGGCCGTTCTCGTGGCTCTTGATCAGGAAGTACCCGCTTTCGGGCGCGGCCTCGATGTGCCAGAGGTGCCCCAGCAGGCCCTTGTCCTTCTGGACAGGGTCGAGGTTCCAGATCTGTACGGCCTGGCCGATGTTGTCGTTGTAGTTGTCGGTCTCCAGGTACGAGCCGGTGACTTCGTGGATGAACATGTACGGGCCGGTGGACGTGCCGTTCACGAAGATGCTGGGCACAGACGCTCTCCTTTACGCTCACACGAACGCGGGGGCAACATCGGCCCGGACACTACCTTTCACTCGACCCGCCCGAAACCACCGGAATGAGCCACTGCGCCCTTATCGTCTGGCCGCACGACAGGCTGCCTCCTGGCCCGGGCAAAGGCTGGATCCGGCGCGACCAGTTGCCAGGGGATGCGTTTCCGTCAGACCGGCCTCCGGGCAGGTCGGTGAGGGGCATCCGGTTCGGGTTCGGTCGTGGCGGGTGTCAGGAGGGGAGGACCAGGGGGACGGCGGCGGAGAGCACGGTCCCTTCTTCGGGGGCCGATTCGATGGTGAGGGTGCCGCCGAGCTGTTGCACGCGGGCGCGCATGGCGGGCAGGCCGTGGCCTCGTACGCCGCCGGGTAGTTGAGCGGGATCGAAGCCGTGGCCGTTGTCGGCGATGTCCAGGACCACCAGGCCGTCCAGGTGGCTGAGGGTCAGGTCGGCGGTGGTGGCGTCGGCGTGTTCACGGACGTTGGCGAGAGCGCCCTGCGCGATCCGCAGCAGTGCGGACTGGACGCGTTCGGGCAGGGGCACCGGGGTTCCGTCCCGGTGGAAGCGGATGCGGAGGGTCTCGGAGGTCTCCCGGTCGGCGAGGGCCCGCAACGCCTCGTCGAGGCCTGTGCCGTCCGAGAGGTCGGCGGGGGCGAGATCGTGGACGAATCGGCGGGCCTCGGTGAGGCTGCGCTCGGCGATGGACTCGGCGGTACGGACGTGGCGGCGGGCCGTCTCCGGGTCGCTGTCCCAGAGCCGGCCGGCGGCCTGGAGCAGCATCTGCTGGCTGGACAGGCCCTGCGCCACAGTGTCGTGGATCTCCATGGACAGCCGCTGGCGCTCGGCCAGAGTGCCCTCGCGGCGCTCGGTCGCGGCCAGTTCGCGCCGGGTGCGGATCAGGTCGGTGATGACGTTCCGCAGCCGGTCGGCCTGCCGCTGGGAGTAGAGGAAGACCGCGGTGGCCACGGCGGCGACGGCCGGTGGTGCGAACATCAGGTTCGGGTCGAAACCGAAGCGCAGCCGCAGTTTGACCTGCGCGGCGACACAGAAGGCCGTGATCAGCACGACCAGGATGATCGCGGAACGGGTGCGCAGTGTGCGCAGACCGGTGTAGAAGAGCGGCACCGCACACCAGCCGAAACTGGGGGCGAGGGCCACCAGGGCCAGCCACACCCCGATCACGCAGGTCAGCCAGAGCGGGGGAGCCGTGGTCCGGCCACGGGAGGCGAGCGCCCGCCCGGCGCCCGCGACCGGGCCGAGGACGTACAGCACGGCCAACGCGACGGCGAGGGCGATCACCCATGGGGTCGTACGGGTACTGGGGTGGACGATCAGGAAGCGGGTCAGCGAGGAGCACAGGAGAACGAAGAACGCCATGTGCATCGTGGCCGCGAGCCAGCCGGCGTCGGGATCGGCCTCCTCGACACTGATGGGCGACCGCTCGTTCATCCGCACCGCTCCACTCCATTACCGTCGGCTGATCTCACCACCGCAGACTATCCGGACATATGCCCCTGTATTGACGCGTGGGCTGCCCTCCGATCCTCAACCGGGAGCACGGTGCACCTCAGCCGTTCATGCGCGGTCACTCTCCCTGCCCGCAGCTGAAAAACAATCGACTGCGGAGCAGGTTTTTGAGAATCCCCCGGACCTCAGTTGACCTGTTGATGATGCGTCCGTTAGCGTCACGAGAGATGACGGTGCGTCAAAGTGGCGCCTGTTACTGGGGAGTTGAGCATGGCCACGTCCTTGAAGCCGGTGACCACCGGCCTTCCCGTAGACCTCAGGGAGATCCGGAAGGGGGTTATGGCGAACGGCGTCATCGACTGCGAGAACCTGCTGGCCATCGTCAACGACCCTCAGGAGGTCGAGGACGCCACCAAGCGCGCCCAGAAGGCCGGACGGCCGATCAGCGAGTACGCCCGCACGCGCGCCGAGATCCAGCGGCTCCTCGGCACTGCCGGCAGCAAGAAGGCAAAGAACGTCGGTGAGTACGCCGACTACATTGCGGCCGGTCTGCGAGGGGACTACGACAACGCCTGGTCGCTGCCGCAGATCACCCTGTGGTCGCCGCGTCCGTTGGTCTTTTCCGAGGACGGCTCATCGGCCCTGCCGATCAAGGACGGCCTCTACGCTCTCGACAGCGAGACTCAGGTCACCGCCTGGCACCGGATCAAGTCCAACCCGGTCGCGTACGACCTGGACGAGGACTTCGACTTCGGCGCGATCCCACTGTCCTTCGAGATCTTCCACGGCATCAGCGTCATGGCCGCCCGCCAGATCTTCCACGACCGCAACCTCAAGGGCGTCCCGGTCGACAAGTCCCTGGCCATGTCCATGGACGGCCGCGACTTCGGCACCACCGTGACGCGCAAGCTGATGGAGTCCCTGAAGGTGCCGGCCGGTGAGTCCACGGTTCCGCTGTCCAGCCTGATCCTCACCGGCAAGCGCCAGGTGTCGGACAAGGCCGTGGAGTGGATGACGATGTCGGTCCTGCGGACCCTCGTCGCCACGGCCATGCTCGGCAAGGCCGGTATCCACGCCGCGTCGACGGGCATCGAGCACGAGGACATCCCCGCCGACGAGAGCGGCGACCGCCCCGACAGGCTCGTCGTCCAGCGCGAGGTCATGGAGACGGTGGGCGCGTTTCTCCAGGAGAACGCCGCGCTCTTCCATGCCAAGACTGCCGTCACCGCCCCCGCCGTCGTGGCCGGCCTCGGGGCGACCATGAACCGCAGTCTGTCCTGGAGTGCCGACCCGCTGCCCGAAGGCCTCACCCTGGAGCGCCTGTTGGAGGGCATCGAGTGGGAGCGCGAGGCGAAGTACTGGGGCGGCATCGCGGCCAAGGTGACCGACCGTGGGGTCGTCTCCTGGGCCGGTGGCGCCCGTGACTCCGGCCACAAGGTCTACGAGGCGCTGAACCACCCGGAGGGCAACGCGGGGAAGCAGATTCGCGGACGCTTCTAGCCTCGCTTGGCCTCGCTCTCGCGGAGGGATCGATCGACCCCTGACCAGCCACCTCGGTCGGGGGCCGATCTCGTTGCTGCCCCACATCATTCGCTGCAGGTCACCGTGGCCTCCTGGCCGCGAGGGCATGCAAGGGGTGCGCGATCACCAGGCCGGTGGGGCGGCTGATGGACTCAGAAGCGTACGTCCCCCTCGACGTCACCCATCTGCACGATCTTGCCGACCCGCGACTGCCCGCTGGCCTGTATCAGGAAGCGCCGCAGCTCCGGCACTTCTAGAGCACGGGACAGGAGTTCCGCCACCTCCCGGCGCAACTCTGGCTCCTCCCGCAGGACTTGCTCCAACTCCCGGCCTGCGTAATGGAGTTCCGCATCCCCGTCCGGAGTTTCCTCCAGTCGCTCGACCTCCTCCCGCGCGCTGTCGTGGCCACCCAGCCGCTGTTTGACGAACGTCACCAGCCTCCCGAGCAGCGCACTGCCGGACTCCCCGAGTCGGGTTCCCAGCGCCTCCGATTCTCGAAGTCCGTCCCCTGGGCAACCCGGACCTCCGGCAGTGGCGTGAACAGGCCCTGGGTGCGCAGGCGCCGTGGGCACCGACCCTCCTGCGGCTCGACGGGGACGATGTCCACGCGTGGGTGGGGCGGTCCATGGCGGTGCCGCTGGTCCGGCGATTGGGGGTGGGCTCGGCGGTCCGGGTGGTCCGGGCCTTCGGGCGGCTCCGCCACCCCGCGGACCGTACGGCCGACGGGGCCGGCGACCTGATGGGGCGGAAGCGGTTCCTCCAACTCGGCGTCGGCGCCGCCGTGGTGGCCGGCCTGGCCGTCACCGGGCAGGTACCCGCCTTCGCGCGCAGCGGCAGGTGCAAGTCGCAGGCGTGGGTCGAGGCGAACATGGACCGACTTCCCCGGCAGTACGCGGACTTCTCCGCCTATCCGATGTCCTACCGGAGGCAGATCTACCCGCACCTCCCGCCCAGGACGAAGCGGTAGCTGTGGCTGGACCACCTCGACCGGTACCGCGAGAGCGCCGCCCGGCCGACCCCGGCCCGAATCGCGGTGCTGGACAGGGCGACGACCCTCGTGCGGGACGAATGCGACTTCACCTCCGTTCCGCAACCGGGCTCGGCGTTCGACCGTAAAGTGCGGGATCTGCGGGAGGAGGCCATCCGGCAGTTCGGCCGCGACGAGGCCAACGCGCTGCTCATCACGCTCGGCCCCGTGCAGGACACGCTTCCCTCCCCGGTGGAGGCGGACGACCTGTTCGTCACCTGCTCCGACCAGTGCCACGACAACTGTCCCGGCAGCGACTACTGCAAGTACAAGATGCACAACTGTGCATTCATCACGGACTGCTGTGCGTTCTGGCTGTACGTCTGCAACGGGCTCTGCACGCAGTGAAATCGTGGTGCGTCGCCGGGTCAGCCGCGGAGCAGTGAGGCGTGGATGCGGGCGACGGCCCGCAGTACCTCGTCGCGGTTCCTGGCCTGCTGCATCCATGCGGGCAGGCGGGCCACCACGGTCATCTTCCGGCCGTGGTCGTGCCAGGGGATCCCCTCACGGAGCGGCGCCTGTACGAATCGTCCGATCAGGTCCAGGTGTTCCAGGTTGTAGGCCCAGACCCAGCCGTGCCGGGTCTCGGTCTGCAGCCACAGACGGACGCCGAAGTACGGGTCCGCGGCCGGCGCGTTCGGGTCCCGGTGCAGGGCCACACCTCCGCGGCGCCACTCCTTCGCCGTCCCGCAGCTCCGGCAGACGAGACGCCGCGGTGCGAAGAGGTCCGGGGCCCGCACTCCGGCCGGGGCCCGCACTCCGGCCGGGTCCCGCACCCCGGCCGGGTCCCGCACCCCGGCCGGGTCCGGCGCTGCCACGACGTGCGCGACCTTCTCGCAGCCGGGACAGCGCACGAGGACGGAATCGAGGAAGTCGAACTTCGTGCTGCGCGGGTCCCGGAAGCGACGGCGTGTGGGGATCGGACTCATCGGGCCAGTATGCGATTGAGCGCCGAAGGCTCCTACGGGATAAATCCCAAGCTGACCGACGACCGGACCGGTGCACTGCACCCGGAGGAACGGGGAACAGGCCGACCTTCGCGACCCCGCAGGCCCACCTGTCCGAACGGCTCGGACCGTCGACGCCGTACGCGAGCAGCGGTGGCACCTGATGCCGGACGGCGTGGTTCCACGGGTCGAGGACCTTGCGCCGATGCGTCCGCTCCGCCGGGCACGGGTCGGTCAGCCGACTCTCGGGCCGGTGCGGCGGGCGTAGGCGCGAGCGGCGCGGGCGCGGTCGCCGCAGCGGGTGGAGCACCAGTGGCGGCGGCCACGGTGCAACAGGTAGCGGTTGCAGGGGGTGGAGCCGCAGCCGGTGAGGCGGTCGGCGTCGGGGCTCGTGAGGAGATCGGCGCTGTTGGCCGCCAGGGTCGCGAGAGCGCGGTCGAGGATCTCGTTGGTGGGGCAGGGCACCGTGCGGTAGGGGCCGTTCTTCTCGTCCCAGTACAGCAGCGCGGCCGAGGGAGCTCTGCTCAGCGCCTCGTTGACGGCGGACAGTGCCGCGGGCGGGGCGAGCACTCCGTCGACGCGGGCGGCGAACAACGCTCGGAGGTGTTCACGCAGGGAGCGCAGCCGTGCGGCGCACACCTCCTGCATCCCGGCATCGGCCGGCGCGAGACCGCGTTCGGTGAGCCAACGGTTCGAGGCCTGGGGGGTGCCGAGCAGATCGATGAAGTGCCCTCCGGGCAGCGCGACGGCGCTGTTGACGAAGTCGAGGGCGAGGTAGTCCTCCGCCCCGGGTGCGGGCAGTGGCACGGATTCGGTGCTGGGGGCCTCACTCATACCTCTCATGGTAAAGCTTGCCTTCATCCATGAGGTGCGCCTATCGTCTCTCATGGATAAACCACTTCTCATCCATGAGGTACTGATGACTGGCACCGGCGCGACCCCCGAGCAGATCCCCGTCCGTGTCCTTGGCGGCCCGACCGCCCTTCTCGAATACGGTGGCCTGCGCTTCCTGACCGACCCGACCTTCGACGCGCCCGGTGACTACCACCTGCCGGGCGGCAGCCTGACCAAGACGGCGCCGGCCGCAGCCGCGCCGGCCGACCTCGGCCGTATCGACGTGGTCCTGCTCTCCCACGACGAGCACCCGGACAACCTCGACGACTCCGGCCGCGCACTCCTCGCCGACGTCCCCCTCACCCTCACCACCCCCGGCGGTGGACAGCGCCTGGGCGCAGGGGCCAGGGGACTGGCCGACTGGGAGCCGATCGACCTCGACCGCCCGGGCGGCGGAACGCTCACCGTGACGGGTGTGCCCGCCGTCCACGGCCCCGGGGCCCGCGAGGAGGTCGAACCGATCACCGGCCAGGTCGTCGGATTCGTACTGACCGGGGAGGGCCTGCCCACGGTCTACGTCAGCGGTGACAACGCCTCGCTCGACCTGGTCGAGGAAATCGCCGCACGCTTCGGACCGGTGGACACCGCCGTCCTGTTCGCCGGGGCGCCGCGCTTCCCGGAACTCTTCGACGGCGCGCCGATCGTCCTCGACAGCGCGCAGGCGGCCGAGGCCGCCGAGATCCTCGGCGCACGCCGGGTGGTTCCCGTCCACTGCGACAGCTGGGCCCACTTCACCGAGGGCCGCGACGAACTGGCAGCTGCTTTCGCCGACGCCGGACTGCTCGACCGCCTGGAGCTGGGCGACCCGAGCTGACCAGGCCCCCTCGCGGTCGGCACCGCCGGCCGGACCGGCCCTGCGGCCGGCGGCGCTCGGGCAGTGGCGTTCGGCCGGCGGTGCTCGCGTGACACCCGCCGAGTCGTCCCCGGTGGCGCGCAGGCACTCCAGGATCTCCCGGCGCTCCCCGAGCAACCGGCGCAGCGGGTCGTGCCGGGTCCCCGGTCGGGGGTACTTGAGCCGGACCACCGCCATCACCGGGTGCCCGGCGAGCAGCGAACGGCGATCCTGCCGCCGCACCGGGAGCCGGGCTTCCCCCCACTGCCCCCTACGGCCTGAAGCGTGGCCGGGAACCCGCTGCCCACGGAAAGTCCACATGTGCCGCCCAGGCTCCACCGAACACATGCCGGTACTCCCGGAATGCATCACAGTCGGGGCGGTGGTGATCGTGTGTGCATTCGTAGGTGCGGTGGGTGTACGGAAAGAGGGACTCCGCAGTCGTTACCTGGAAAGGGGTGCTGGGCCGGGGACGGGCGGGGTGGCGTGCAGGGTGGCGCAAAAGAGCCCATGACCTTCTGCCGCCGGAGACGGCTTGGGGAGGACCGGCCGGAACGTGCGAGCTGACGTCCTGTCAGGGGGGTAGGTGGGCGGTGCAGGCGAGGGTTACGGGAATGTCCGTGTTCAGTAACGCGAACCGGGCGCCCTGTCAGGAGGACGTGGAAGTCTTCACAGTGTGGGTCTCGGCCGGAAATCACTCGGCTGAACCGCACCGGCTCTTTCAACGGGCCGGTAAGCCACCTGTTCTGGGGGTTCTTCTTGTCTTCTTCCCGTACCACCCGCGCTCTGATCGCTGCCACTCTCGCGGCCGGCGCCGCGGCGAGCGCGCTCGCCGTACCGGCCGTCGCCGCCGACCGCGGCCACCCGAGCGCTCCGGCGAGGTCGTCGGTGGAGCTGGGGCGCATCCAGTACGACAGCCCGGGCCGCGACGACAACTCCAACCGCTCACGCAACGCGGAATGGGTCGACGTCCGCAACACCTCCCGCAAGCCGGTCAACCTCGAAGGCTGGACCCTCAGCGACAGGGCCGGCCACCGCTTCACCTTCCACGGAGTCCGGCTGGCCGGGCGCTCCACGGTCCGTGTCCACACCGGCATCGGCCGCGACACCCGCACGGACGTCTTCCAGGACTCCCGCCACTACGTGTGGGACAACAAGCGGGGCACCGCAGTCCTGAAGGACCGCCGGGGCCACCACGTCGACAGCAAGTCCTGGAACCACCGCCACTGAACCCACGGGCGGGTGCCGCTGGGCACTGCGGCCTGAGGTTCCGGCCGGACAGCAGGACCACCGGCACCGGCCATGAGGAACGAGACCCCGCCCGGCAGGCACGCTGCTGAACCGGCCCGGTCCGTTGC
>NZ_JBSGZD010000173.1:0-17009 GCF_053610825.1 Streptomyces sp. NPDC054863
CCCTCACCCCGGCCCGCCCCCCGGGGGGCGGGCCCGCTGCCCAAGGAGGCGAGGGTGTCGGGTGAGGGGGCGGTCCCGCTGCCCAAGAGGCTGGGGGGGGCGGCGGCAGCCGTCCGCCGGTCAGGCGTCCAGGGCCGGTGGGAGCGGGTCCGTGTGGCGCACCGCCAGGCCCGAGACCGCTCGGGTCAGTGCCACGTAGAGCCGACGCAGGCCCGTCCGCTCGTCCGGTTCGCCGGTGACGATCGCCATCGGCTCGTCGAGGACCACGTAGTCGTATTCGAGGCCCTTGGCGAGGGAGGCGGGGACAAGTGTCAGGCGGGATACGGCAGTTGTCTCCTCGCCCGGGGAGAGGCAGCTGTGGCCCGCCGCTTCGAGGGCCTTCGCCAGGTCCGGGATGCGTGCGTCCGCCGCGATCAGGCCGATCGAGCCCTCGTGGGTGAGGGCCTCCTCGCAGGCGGCGACGATCGCATCGTTCAAGTCGTCCCCGTCCGGGACCTGTTGGACGGACATCGCGCCGGGGCTCTCCCGCACCGAGGAGACCGGGGCGAGCCCCGGTGACATGTGCGGGAGCAGGCGGGAGGCGTACGCGATCACGTCGCGGGGCACCCGGAAACCGGCCGTCAGCTCCTCGACGAGCGCGTCCGGCTTGCCCAGGTGGGTGAGAGCCTCGGCCCAACTCCCCGTCGCCCAGGGGGTGGTGCCCTGTGCGAGGTCCCCGAGGATCGTTGCCGAGCCGGTGCTGCACCGGCGGCCCACCGCCCGGTACTGCATGGGCGAGAGGTCCTGCGCCTCGTCGAGCACGACATGGCCGAGCGAGTGTGTGCGCGCCACCAGGTCGCGGGCCTCGTCGATGAGGACCGCGTCGGCCGCCGACCACTTCGCGGACTTCGGCGAACGGGCGGGCTTGGCCCACAGGACGGTGGACTGTTCGGCAGGCGTGAGGAGGCCGGCCGCGTGCTCGGCCAGGAACTCGGGGTCGCCGAGCAGGCGCAGGACGAGCCTGGCCGGGTCGACCGGGGGCCAGATCGCCTTGACCGCCGCCTTCACCGCCGTGTTGCGCGCCACCGCGTCCTGGACGCGGTCGTCGGGTGCCTCGCCCGCCTCCTCCATCCGTACCAGGATCTGGTGGGCGATGCGCTGCGGAAGGGCCTCGCGGGCGGCGCCGTAACGGATGTCGCGGGCCTGCAACTCCCCGACGATCTCCTCCAGTTCGTACAGGGGGACGCGCCAGCGGCGGGAGCCCCGTACGACCATCACCGAATCGGTGGGCGGTGTCACGTGCGAGCGGACGGCGCGGCGCAGGACCTCCGCCATGCGGGCGTCGCCCTTGATGACGGCCGCGGGGGCCTCGTCCGTGCCGCGGATCTCGATCCCCGCGCCGTCGCCGGTGGTGACGAGGTCGTCGACCGTCGCCTGCTTGACCTCCAACTCGCCCAGCGCGGGCAGTACTTGCTCGATGTAGTGCAGGAAGGACTTGTTCGGGCCGATCACGAGGGTGCCGGTACGGGCGAGCCGGTCGCGGTGCGCGTAGAGGAGGTACGCGACGCGGTGCAGGCCGACGGCCGTCTTTCCGGTGCCGGGGCCGCCCTGCACGCAGACGGAGCCGGAAAGACCGGCTCGTACGATCTCGTCCTGCTCGGGCTGGATCGTCGCGACGATGTCGCGCATCGGGCCGACGCGGGGGCGCTCGATCTCCGCCTGGAGGAGCTTGCTGGTCTGCTCGGCCTCGGTGGGGTCGGCGTCGGTGCCGGAGAGGTGCTCGTCCTCGTACGCGGTGAGTTCGCCCGCGGTGTAGCCGAAACGGCGGCGCAGGCCGACGTCCTGCGGGTCCTTCTTGGAGGCGCGGTAGAAGGGCTGCGAGACGGGGGCGCGCCAGTCGACGACCATGGGGTCGCCGTCGGCGTCGTGGACGTGCCGGCGGCCGATGTAGAAGCGCTCGCCCGGGGTCCCCTCCGCCTCCGCGGCGCCGACGGTGTGCAGGTAGTCGAGGCGGCCGAAGAAGAGCGGGGTGTGGGAGAGGTCCGCGAGGGCCTTGATGCGGTCCTCGATCTGGGCGGTGAGGACGACGGCGTTGACCCAGTTCGCGGTGACGTCCTTGATGTCGAGGTTCTCGACGTCCTCGCGCATGGCGCGGAGGGCGGAGCGGGACGCGGAGAGGTGCGCGCGCTCGCGGGAGAGCGGGTCGGCGGGGTCTGCGGAATTGGCGGAGTTGGCGGAGTCGGTCGGGTCGGTGTCGTGCGCGGGCACGGTGGGGCCTCCGGCTGGGATGCGGTGGCCGGGGCGGCCGGGTTCCTTGCGGCGGCCGGGGTCCTGGCACGGGGCCGGACCGGGGCGGCCGGGTGTGCGGCTCGGCTCGGCGGGAGTCACGTCTTGGCTTGCCGACCGGTTTCCGTCCGGGCGGCGCGCGCTCCACGGGGGAGGCGGGCAGACGGGCGATTGTAGTGGTGGGGGAGGGCGGGGGCGAATGGTTATCGGGGGGTGGGGTTGCCCCCAGTCGGCAAGGGGGGTGCCCCCGTAAGACCAGGGGGTGAGTTTCGGGGGCGGGCTCAGCCTGAGGGTGGAGAGGGGCGGGGGTGCGGTTCAACCCGGGGTCCGATGTGCCGGAGAGGGGCGGCGGACACCATGGATGTATGAGTACAGCGACGTTCACCCCAGGTGCAGCAGCAGGAATGGCAGGAGCCCGCACGGCGGGCCACGGGCACTCCGGTGCCACCGCGGTCTCGGACAAACCGCACCGCGTCGCCCGCGCGGTGCGAGCCGTCCGGATCTTCGCGGGGGTAGCGGTCGGCGTGGTCCTCCTCGGCGATTACGCGGAGGAGTGGAAGGCGGACGTCCGGGACGCGGACGGCCGAAAGACGGACTGGCGGCGCGAGCGCGACGCATGGGCGGACGGCAGGATGAACGGCGACCGATGAACGGCGACCGGTGAGAGTGCTGCGACAGTCGCGAGGGGAGCGATCGGTGGTCCCGCCGCGACAGCCGCGCGGGGAGCGATCGGTGAGCCTGCCACGACAGGCACACGGGCTGCGGCCATCGGTGAGCCTGCCGCCACGCGTGGACGGACGACGGTACGGCCGCGGCTGCCGGTGAGCCCGCTGCGGGGCGGGACACGCGCAAGGGCACACGCGGGGCACGCGTAAGGCCGCACGTGGGACACGCGGACACGCGCAAGGGCACACGCGGGACACGCGGGCCACACATGGGGCACGCGCAAGGCCACGCGTGGGGCACGCGCAAGGCCACACAGGGGTGGCGCGCGCGGGGCACGCGCAAGGCCACACAGGGTGGCGCGCAGGGCGCCCCCGCGGGGGCGCACACGGCGCCACGCACGGGGGCATGTCCTGGGCCGCACGCCCGGCCGCGCCCCTCACCTGCCTGCCCCATGGCATGAGCCCGTACGCCCGCCCTCCCCGTCCGAGCGCCCGCTCCGGGACACCCACCAGCCCCCGCCCGGGCCCACGCCCCAGTGCCCCGCCGGCCGCCGGTCCTCACCCCGCCGGCCGCCGGTCCTCACCCCGCCGGCCGCCGGTCCTCACCCCGGCGGAACGGCACGCCCACGTCTCCGTCCCCGATGTGCGTGGTTCATGGAGGGCGAAGCCTCATAGGCTTGCCGTCGTGACGACAGACCGGACCGAGAACGCCCGCGCCGCCACCGCCCGCGTGAGCGCCCCCCGCTCCCCCCGCTCTCCGCAAGGGGAACCCCGTGCCGCCCGCCCACGAGCCCTGCTCGCCGCGCGCGTGCTGCTGGTCCTCTCGCTGGCCGCGCTCACCACCCTCTTCGTGGTGACCCGCATCCCGCTGGGCGACACCCTCGTCTACCGGGCCGAGGGACAGGCCGTCGTCAACGGCACCAGCCTCTACGACTTCGTGACGACGGAGTGGAAGCTGCCCGCCACCTATCCGCCGTTCGCGGCGATCCTCTTCGTGCCGACGACCTGGCTGCCGGTCATGGCCATGAAGGTCTGCTTCTTCGTCGGCAACCTCGCCCTCCTCGCCCTCCTCGTCCGGCTCTCGTGGCGGTTCGCCAAGCTGCCGAGGCGGCCCGAGCTGATGACGGCCGCGATCGCCTTCGCGATCTGGCTGGAGCCGGTGTTCCAGACCTTCGTGTTCGGGCAGATCAACCTCGCCCTCGCGTGCCTGGTGCTGTGGGACCTGAACCGGCCGAAGGGCGCCCTGGGCAAGGGCGTCGGGCTCGGCATCGCCGCCGGCATCAAGCTCACCCCGGCGATCTTCATCGTGTACCTGCTGATCACCGGGCGGGTACGGAACGGGCTGACCGCCCTCGCCTCCTTCGCCGCCACCGTCCTGTTCGGCATCCTCGTCCTGCCCTCCGCGAGCCTCGACTTCTGGACCCGGCGGATGTTCGAGACCGAGCGGGTCGGCAAGGTGTGGATCGTCGACAACCAGTCCCTGCAAGGGATGCTGGCGCGCGCGATGAACACCATGGAGCCCGGGGCGGTGTGGTTCGGATGCGCCGTCGTCGTCGGACTCGCCGGGCTGTGGACCGCCCGGCGGGCGGTGCGCGCCGGGGCGGAGGAGTGGGGCATCGTGATCGTCGCGGTCACGATGGTGCTGGTCTCGCCGATCAGCTGGTCGCACCACTGGGTGTGGTGCGTACCGCTGCTCGCACTGCTGCTGGCCGAACGACGCTTCCGTACGGCCGCCGCCGTCGCCTTCCTCTTCACCTGCCGCAGCTTCTGGGCGGTGCCCCACCAGGGCGACCTCGACGTACAGCTGCCGTGGTGGCAGCAGCCGGGGCTGTCGCCCTACCCGATGGCGGGGCTGGTGCTGCTGGGCTGGATGGCGTGGCGGCTGCGGGACGGGACGGCGCCGGAGGCGGCGGAGGCGGGAAGGGGCGCGGGCGCGCCCCTGCGCCGCTCGATGCCGGAGCCGCGCCGTCGGACGCCGTCGGAGACGGGCACCGAGCGACGAGCGACAGGCTGACAGCCACCGGTCACGGCGGAGCAGCCGGTCACGGCAGCGCCACCGGTCACGGCACAGCCACCGGTCACGGCAGCGCGACCGGTCACGGCGTCTGCGGTTCCTGGCCCTCCGCCAGCAGGTCGTCCGCGTCCACGATCCGGTACGCGTACCCCTGCTCGGCCAGGAAGCGCTGGCGGTGCGCCGCGAAGTCCTGGTCGATGGTGTCGCGTGCTACGACGGAGTAGAACCGCGCCTCGTGCCCGTCCGCCTTCGGCCGCAGTACGCGCCCCAGCCGCTGCGCCTCCTCCTGCCGCGACCCGAACGTGCCCGACACCTGGATCGCGACCGTCGCCTCCGGCAGGTCGATCGAGAAGTTCGCGACCTTGGACACGACGAGGACGTTCAGCTCGCCCGTCCGGAACGCGTCGAAGAGCTTCTCGCGCTGCGAGTTCGGCGTCTCGCCCTTGATGACCGGTGCGCCCAAGTGCTCGCCCAGCTCGTCCAGTTGGTCGATGTACTGGCCGATCACGAGCGTCTGCTCGCCCTTGTGCTTGGCGACCAGCGCCTCCGTCACCTTCCGCTTCGTCGCCGTCGTCGCGCAGAAGCGGTACTTCTCCTCCGGCTCGGCCGTCGCGTACGCGAGGCGCTCGGAGTCGGTCAGGTTGACCCGTACCTCCACGCAGTCGGCGGGCGCGATGTAGCCCTGCGCCTCGATCTCCTTCCACGGGGCGTCGAACCGCTTCGGCCCGATGAGCGAGAAGACGTCCGACTCGCGCCCGTCCTCCCGCACCAGCGTCGCCGTCAGCCCCAGCCGCCGCCGCGCCTGGAGGTCGGCCGTGAACTTGAAGACGGGCGCGGGCAGCAGATGCACCTCGTCGTAGATCACCAGACCCCAGTCGCGCGAGTCGAACAGCTCCAGGTGCGGATAGACGCCCTTCCGGCGCGTCGTCAGCACCTGGTACGTGGCGATGGTGACCGGCCGGATCTCCTTCCTCGTACCGCTGTACTCGCCGATCTCCTCCTCGGTCAGCGAGGTCCGCTTCACCAGCTCGTGCTTCCACTGGCGGGCGGAGACCGTATTGGTCACGAGGATCAGCGTCGTGGCCTTCGCCTCCGCCATCGCACCGGCCCCGACCAGCGTCTTTCCCGCACCGCAGGGGAGTACGACGACGCCCGACCCACCGTGCCAGAAGCCCTCCACGGCCTGCCTCTGGTACGGGCGCAGCGCCCAGCCGTCCTCGGCCAGCTCGATCGGGTGCGCCTCCCCGTCGACGTAACCGGCGAGGTCCTCGGCCGGCCAGCCCAGCTTCAGCAGCGTCTGCTTGATCTGCCCGCGCTCGGACGGGTGCACGGCCACGGTGTCCGGGTCGAGACGGGTCCCGACCAGCGGCTGCACCTTCTTCGACCGCAGGATCTCCTCAAGGACGGGGCGGTCGGTCGACGTCAGCACGAGGCCGTGCACCGGGTCCTTGGAGAGGGTCAGCCGCCCGTACCTGGCCATCGTCTCGGCGACGTCCACGAGCAGCGCGTGCGGCACCGGGTAGCGCGAGAACTCGACGAGCGCGTCCACGACCTGTTCGGCGTCGTGACCCGCGGCCCGGGCGTTCCACAGCCCCAGCGGGGTCAGCCGGTAGGTGTGGATGTGCTCCGGCGCGCGCTCCAGCTCCGCGAACGGCGCGATGGCACGACGGCAGGCGTCCGCCCGGTCGTGGTCGACTTCCAGGAGGAGCGTCTTGTCGCTCTGGACGATGAGAGGTCCGTTCAACGCCGTGGGTCCTTCCGCGCGCGGTCAAACCTCCAGTGTGCCGTACGTGCGCAAGCGCGCCGGGTGAGAGCGGCCGTTGCGGGGGTAGACGGACGCCATGACTGGGGAACGCACGACCGCCGGGGAAGTGGAACCGCGTCCGTTGTGGAGCTGGGTGCTGATGCGGGGCGCCCTGATCGTGCTGGCCTTTCTGGTGCTGGTGGTCTTCTCCGTCGTACTGGCGAAGCTGACGCTCGAACCGTCGCCCGCCTCCGAGGGGCTCGTCCACAGCAATCTGCGGCCCGGGGCGTCCCTGCGGCAGTACGCGCAGGACTACACCTTCCTCGCCGCGTGCAAGCAGGTCGGCGGGAACGTGCTGCTCGGGGTGCCGTTCGGGGTGCTGCTGCCGGTCCTGGGGGCGCGGCGGTGGCGGTTCGTGCGGATGCTGCTGATGACGGTCGCGGTGATCGTGCTGGTCGAGCTGACGCAGGGGGCCATCGTCAGCGGGCGGGCCTTCGACGTCGACGACGTGATCATGAACACGGCGGGTGCGTTGATCGGGTACGTGGTGCTGGGGCGGCGGCTGGGGCGTGTGGTGCACCGGAAGCGGTACCGGGAGGTGGCGGAGCCCGCGGTCGAGCCGGAGCCTGCGACGGAGTCGAAGTCCGGGACGGAGCCGGAGCCCGCGGCGGAGTCGAAGCCCGCGGGTCTCGTTACGCCGGGTCGTCCGCCAGTTCCGCCACTCCCGTGATGCGGTGCAGCGGGTACGTCTTCACCTGGTCCGCCGTGTGGTCGTAGGCGGTGACGAAGCCGCCCTCGACGCGGACCGGGGCGATGACGCGCTGGCTGGCCGCGCCGTCCGCGTTGACGTAGCCGATCCAGAGCGTGGAGCCGGTCATGGCGGCGGCCTGGACGGTGGCGAGGGTCTCGGCGGAGGACGTGCGGGGGAGCGGGGATCCGGTCGGACCGGTGACGCCGGTCGTGCCGGAGGTGGATCCTTCGGGGGAGTCGGACGGCGCGGAGGCGGGCTTGCGTACCGCGTTCGCGGCCATGTCGCCCGCGCGGATCGCCCGCAGCGCCGCGCCGAGAAGGGTCTCGTCCGGTACGTGCGGGCCCTCGGGCACCGGCGCCGGAGCGGTCCGCGCCGGTGTGCGGTGGGCGTCCGCGCGCGTGATCAGTACGTCCCCGGCGGCCGACTCGGCGGCCGGCGCGAAGCCCATCGCGCGCAGTCCGTCGAGGAGCGTGGCCGGGTCGGTGCGCGCGGCCAGGACCGTGGGGGCGAGGCGGCGCAGACCGAGGCCCGCCGCACGCTTGTCGGCGAGGATCTCGCCCAGTACGGCGTCGTCGTCGCAGCGTACGTAGGCGGAAGCGGCGCCCACGCGCAGATGCCCGTGCCGCCTGGCCACGTCGTCGATGAGGTAGCTGAGGGGCTGGGGGATCGGGGTGCGGCTGTGTGCGGCGAGGAAGGCGTGCAGGTCGGATGCGGCCTGGCCGGAGTCGAGCGCGCGGCGTACCGACCCCGGAGTGAACCGGTACACGGTCGCCCCGCCCCTGCTCTCCACGTCCGCGAGCACCGCCAGCATCTCGGCGAGCGGGCGCTGCAGCGGGCCCGGCGCGACGGCCGTCAGGTCGGCCTGGAGGAGCACGTGGTC
Source organism: Streptomyces sp. NPDC054863 (assembly GCF_053610825.1). Lineage (NCBI taxonomy): Bacteria > Bacillati > Actinomycetota > Actinomycetes > Kitasatosporales > Streptomycetaceae > Streptomyces > Streptomyces sp. NPDC054863. Next base: position 8,320 of record NZ_JBSGZD010000173.1, read on the forward strand.
GAGGGGCTCGGGGATGAGCGGCGCGAGGAGCGTGGCGGAGCGGAGGGCGGCAGCGGCGTGTTCCGCATCGGTGGGCGAGCCGGCCTCGGCGGCCGGGGCGGCCCTGTCCGCGGGTGCCGGGATGGTGTCCAGGCCTGCCAGCGCCCGTCCGTGGGCCGACAGCGCACCGCGGCCCGTCACGCCCAGCTGTTCCGCCTCGGTCAGGGTCCACAGCGCCACGCGGGTGCGGAGTTCGCCCGCGCTGCCGCGATGGGGGCGTTCCCAGCGGAGGCGGTCCAGGACGGACTCCGGGTGCGGGGCGGTGCCTTCCGGGAGGGCGGCCAGCAGGGTCAGGACCCGGCGGCGCACCTCGGGGGCGGCGGAGCGGTCCAGGTCGGGGCCGAGCGCGGACAGGGTGCGGCCCTTGGCGTCCTGACCGCCGATCAGGCCCGCCGTACGGGTGCCGCGCAGCCAGGTGGCGGCGAGGCGGGTCCAGCGGTCCTGGGGCGGGAGGCTCAGCCACACGTCGTACGCGGGCGTGGGGGCGTACCGCTCGTCCGTCTCGCCGTCGGACGCCAACAGGCCCGCCGAGTAAGCGAGTTCGAGCCAGAAGGCGGCGGTCGGCTCCGGGAGGTCCATCGCCGCAGCCGTGCGCTTGAGGTCGCGGACGCTCAGGCCGCCGGAACGCAGCACGGCAGGGCCGCCCCTGTCCCAGTCCTTGAGCAGGTCCTCGACCGTCGTCAGCGCCGTGAACGCCTGGCCCGCCGCCGTCAGGTCGACCATCTTCGGCGCGTGCGACGAGGCGGTGACCAGCTGCGGAGGGCGAGGTTCCGTGGTGCGGTGGGCGCGGCCCGCGCGCAGGTGCAGGGCGGCTTCCCGGGGCAGCACGACCGTGCGCGCGCTGGTCGGCAGCAGCAGCCCGTGGTCGCGCAGCCAGCGCACCGGTGGCGTCGGGTCCGAGCTGACCTCGCCGTACGGCGGGCCCCAGACCAGCCTGTCGAGCACGGTCAGCGCCTCGGAAGGGGCTGTGTCGAGCAGTGCGTCCATCCGCGCCCGGTCGGTGAAGAGCGAGGTCAGGCCGTGTACCGCCGACACCGGGTCGTGGGTGGCGGGCAGTCCGGCCGCCGCCAGGATGTCCTGCAGCCGGGTCGGCGACATCCCGGTGGTCGCCTCCGCGACGGTCGGGCCGAGACCGGTGGGGGAGGGGTGAGTGGCGGACGGTGCGAGCAGCTCGCGCGCGGTCCGCACGAGGCGGAGCCGGTCGTCCGCGCCCCAGACCAGGGCCTGTTCGCGCAGCACCCGGACGGCCTGCGGCAGCGCCGCCTCGGTCTCCGGGTCACCCTCGTCGCCGCTCATCAGCGCGCGCAGCATGTCGTACGTCGCCGGGTCCGGTGCCACCGCGAGCGCCTCGGCGGTCTGCAGCGCGAACTTGTCGAGCCGCTCCAGCGCGCGGACGACGGACGCCCTGGTGCCTGCCCGGGTGGCGAGCAGGCCCACGTCCCCGGGAACGGGCGAGAGCAGGTCGGGACGGGCCCGCAGCAGTGCAGTCAGAGACGCGTCGTCCCGGGTGCGCAGGGCCTCGGCGAGGGTGCGTGCGGGCGCGGCGCTGCCGTGCGCGGCGGCAGGTGTGTCGGCGCATGCCGCGGCCCCGGGCGCGCCCGAAGCCCTGCCGGCCGGTGTTCCGGCCGGCACGGCCGACGTTCCGGCAGTCGTGTCACCGGTGGTGTTTCCTTCGGGCACGTGCGCCTCCAGGTCGCGCTCGCTGGTCCCCATCCGCCCCACGTTAGCCCCTGCGCGGGCCTCTCCCCGGCGGCAGGCGCTAACGTCGGTCCGGGGCGGGTCGGCAACTGCGCGTGGCCGACGCGCACTTGCGGGGCGTGAGAAGCGAGGACGTCGCAGCGCAGCACGCGCGGCAACGGTACGGAATGCGCGGCAACAGCACGGAACAGCACAGCAGACGCAGGGGACGGACGGACGTCGTGGGCATCGAGAGCGACCAGCTGGTCTTCGACTATCTGAGCCGGGTCGGCGACCTGGCCCAGCAGCACCAGCTGAACTCCGGCGACCGGATGCGCCTGGTGTCCACACTGCGTGGCGAGATTGACCGGCAGCGGGCGAAGGCGATCGGCGGCCCGGACAGCGTCGCCGTCGTGCAGCGCATCCTCAGCAGGCTCGGCACGCCGAACGAGATCGTCGAGGCGGCCGACGGCGGGGGCGTCGAGGCGGTCCTGGCCTCGCGCACGTCACGGAAGGTGCCCCGGCAGAGGCGCACGCTCCAGGAGCCGGGACGGTCCGAGAAGGCGTCCGAGGTCCCCGTCGGCTTCGAGAAGCGGCCGGACGGCGACGGGCCGGAGCCGGGCGACGAGGACATCGAGTGGTGGCGCACCGAGCCGGGGCCCTTCGGCGGCCTCGGCAGCTCCCTGCCCGGCTTCACCGGCGGCGTGGAGGTCCCCGAGATACTCAGGCCCCCGCCGGAGGACGACGAGGACGAGGACGGGGACGAGGAGGACGGCGAGGGCGACGGGGAGGACGAGGACGGGGCGGAAGCGGCCGGAGCGGTCCGGGGGCGGTGGCTGCCGCGCGGTCTCCGCCGACGCACCAGGGCGGTGGCGGTGGAGGACGAGGTGGTGGAGGACGCGGGCGACGTGGCGGCGCCCGTCCGCGCGGTGCTCGTTCCGCGCGGCAGCGCGTTCCTCCTCCTCGCCGCGCTGCTGCTGGTCACCGGCGCCGTGCTCGGCAACGTGCTGGTCCTCGCGGGCGGCTGGTTCCTCGCGTACCTCTCGCGCAGGCTCAGCCGTGCCCAGGCGAAGTGGGCCGTCCTCGGGCTGCCCGGCGTCGTCGCGGTCTGCGGCGCGGTCTGGCTGTGGGGGCGTACGGACGGACGCTGGGGCGCACCGCTGTCGACCCAGATCGAGGGCGCGCTGAGCGGTGCGATCGCGGGGCTCTGGCCCGTACTGCTGCGGACGGCGGCCGTCGCCACGGCGCTCTATCTGGTGTGGCGGACCCGCAGGCTCGGCCGGTAGCGGGCGGGCCCGTCGAACGGCCCGCGGTGGGGTGCTCCGAAAAATGTCTCACTTACACGTGTACGTCGGACATTTTTCGGAGCACCCCTTCTTCTCGCACCCTTTCCCGCACCCGCGATGTCGCTACTTCGTCAGGTCCGTCTGCAGCTCGTCCAGGATCTTGTGCGCGGCCGTGTAGCCGATGCCCTGGATCCACAGTTGGTCGTCGACGCCGAAGACCTTGCCGGCCCGGACCGCGGGGAGGTTCTTCCACAGCGCCGAGTTCAGCGTCCGGGTCTGCTTGGCCTTGGCCGGGTCGCCGTACGTGGAGTGGAAGATGACGGCCGCGTCCTCGCCCGCGAGGTCGATCTTCTCGGGGCTCACGTCGTAGGAGAAGCCGTCCTTGGCCTTGTCCACGACGGGCGGGCGGCCGAGGCCGACGTCGGCGAGGACGGTCGCGATGTAGTTCTTCCTGCCGTAGATGCGGATGTCGGCGCCCTCGACGAAGCGCACCACGTTGACCTTGGTCCGCGCGGCCTTCTCCTTGCCGCCGACGGCCTCGGTCACCTTCGCGGCGTGCGCGGTGTACTCCTCGACGGCCTTCTTCGCCTCGGCCTCCTTGCCGAGGGCCTCGGCGTGCAGCTGGAAGTTCTCCTTCCAGGGGAAGCCGGTGCCCTCGGTCATCACGGTCGGGGCGATGGCCTTCAGCTCGTCGTACTTGTCCTCGTGACGGACCTTGCTGGTGAGGATCAGGTCCGGGTCCAGCGCGGCGACGGCCTCCAGGCTGGGGGTCATCATCGCGCCGACGTCCTTGATGCCCGCGACCTTGTCCTTGGGCAGGTAGTTCAGGAAGCCGGACTCGACGTCGGCGTGCGTGGAACCGACCGGCTTCACGCCGAGGGTGAGGGCGGAGTCCAGTTCGGCGGTGTCGAGGACGACGACGCGCTTCGGCGCCTCGGGCACCCGCACGTCGCCCATGGCGGTCTTCACCGTGCGCGTCCTCGGCCCGCCGGCGTCCGCGCCCGCTTCCTTGTCGGAGCCCCCGCACGCGGAGAGCGCGAGCGCGCCCGCGGCGGCGAGGGAGACGGCGGCCGTGCCGCGACGGTGGCGCAGTGCGTTGCTCATGAGGTGGCTGCCTTTCGAAGGGAGGACGGAACGGAACCCTTGCTCTCGGACGGTGTCCACGGTGCCCCCGGAACCACCAGCGGCGACCCCGTCACCGGGTCCGGCACCACGACCGCGTGCAGACCGAACACCTCGCGTACGAGATCCTCGGTGACCACGTCGGCCGGTGCCCCCTCGGCGACGATCTCGCCCGCCTTCATCGCGACGAGGTGGTCCGCGTACCTGGCCGCCTGGTTGAGGTCGTGCAGCACCACCACGACGGTCCGCCCGCGCTCCCGGTTGAGCTGCCTGACCAGGTCGAGGACCTCCACCTGGTGGGCGATGTCGAGGTACGTCGTCGGCTCGTCGAGCAGCAGCAGATCGGTCTCCTGCGCGAGCGCCATCGCGATCCACACGCGCTGGCGCTGGCCGCCCGACAGCGCGTCCACGGACCGTTCCGCCAGCGCCGCCACGTCCGTACGCTCCATGGCGTCCGTGACGGCCCGCTCGTCCTCCGCCGACCACTGCTTCCACCAGGCCTGATGCGGCTGCCGGCCGCGCGACACCAGGTCGGCGACGGTGATGGCCTCGGGTGCGACGGGCGTCTGCGGCAGCAGCCCGATCGACTGGGCGATCTTCTTGGTAGGGATCTTCGCCAGCTCGGCACCGTCCAGGAGCACCGCCCCGCCCTTGGGCCTCAGCAGCCGCCCGAGCGCCCGCAGCGTGGTCGACTTCCCGCACGCGTTCGGGCCGACGATGACGGTGACCCGCCCGTCGGGCACCGCCAGGTCCAGCTCGTGGACGACGGTGCGGTCCTCGTAGCCGAGGGTCAGCGAGGCCGCCCGCAGCCGTGACGCGTCGGAACTCATGCCTTGCCTCCAGTACGCCCACTGTGTCCACGCACGATGAGCCAGATCAGATACGGGGCGCCCACCGCCGCCGTGAGCACGCCCACCGGCAGTTCGGTGGGCGAGAAGAGCCGGCGCGCGAGCAGATCCCCGAGTACGACGATCACCGCGCCGAGCAGCGCCGAACACAGCAGCGGGATCTGCGCGGTCCGCGTCAGCCTGCGCGCGATCTGCGGCGCGAGCAGCGCCACGAAGTCCACGGGCCCGGCCGCCCCCGTCGCCACCGACGCCAGGACGACGCCGAGCGCGACGAGACCGAGCCGCAGCCGCCCCAGACGTACGCCGAGCGCCACGGCCGTGTCGTCGTCCATACCGGCCGTGCGCTGCGCCCGCGCCGCCCACACGATGCCCGGCAGCAGCACGAGCAGCACCCACCCGAGGGTGGTCGCCTCGCCCCAGCCGCGCCCGTTGAGCGACCCGGTCATCCAGATCTGCGCCTGCTGCGCGACGAGGTAGTCGCCCTTCGTCATGAAGAGCTGGGTCACCGACCGCAGCGCGATCGCGAAGCCGATGCCGATCAGCACGAACCGCGTCGCGTGCAGCCCGCCGCGCCACGCGAAGACGTACACCAGCGCCGCGGCCAGCACCCCGCCGAGCACGGAGAGGTACGGCAGCACGCCCGCCGACGTCACGCCGAAGATCATCGCGCCGACGGTGAGCGCGCTCGCGCCCTGGCTGATGCCGATGATGTCGGGGCTGGCGAGCGGGTTGCGGGCGACGGTCTGGATGAGCGCCCCCGCGACCCCGAAGGCCAGTCCGACCAGCAGCCCGACGGTCATCCGGGGCAGCCGCAGCGTCCCCACGACGAGCTCGCTGCGCGACTCCTGCCCGAAGAGCACCCGCAGCACCTCGCCCGGCGGTACGAACCGTTCCCCGACGCAGAGGTACGCGACGCACACCGCGGCGAGCACCACCGCGAGAGCGCCCGCGACGAGGGCCGCCCTGCGGTGCAGCAGGAACGACGCGCTCCCGGCCCGTACGAGCGTGTACCCGGCGGGACGGATCCGCCCGGCGGCGACAGCGGCAGCGGGAGCGGGAGAAGAAGTGGTGGTGGCCGTGCTCATGCCGGCACCGCCTTCCTGCGTACGAGCGCCACCAGGAACGGCACTCCGATCAGCGCCGTCATCACACCCGCCGGAACCTCGCTCGGCGGGAAGAGCACCCGCCCGATCACGTCCGACACCAGCAGCATGACCGGCCCGATCAGCGCCGCCATCGGCAGCACCCACCGGTGGTCGCTGCCCACGACCGCCCGTGCGATGTGCGGCACCGCGAGGCCGATGAACGCGATCGGACCGGCGGCGGACACCGCGACACCGGTCAGGACCGTGGCGCCGAGCCCGCCCACGATCCGCACCATCGCGACGTTCTGCCCGAGCCCCTTCGCCACGTCCTCGCCCAGCGCGAGCGCGTCGAGCCCGCGGGCCACGGCCAGTACGAGCACCACTCCGACCGCCAGGAACGGCCAGATCTGGCCAATGATCTCCGCGTCCCGCCCGGCCACCGAGCCCACCTGCCAGAACCGGAACTCGTCCATCGCGGCGGCCTTCGTCGTCAGCACCGCCATCGTCACCGACACCAGCAGCGCGTTGATCGCGGCGCCGCCCAGCGCCAGCTTCACGGGGGTCGCACCGCCGCGTCCGCCCGAGGCGATCGCGTACACCGCGACCGACGCGAGCGCCGCTCCTGCGAACGCGAACCACACGTACCCGCTGAGGGTGTGCACGCCCGCGAACGCGATCGCGAGGACCACGCCCACCGAGGCTCCCTGGCTGATGCCGAGGATCCCGGGGTCCGCGATCGGGTTGCGGGTGATGCCCTGGAGGGCGGTTCCGGCGATCGCGAGGGCCGCGCCGACCATCAGGCCGATGACCGTGCGGGGCACCCGCATCTGCCGTACGACCTCGGCGTCGGAGGAGTTCCCGCCGTGCAGCAGCGCGTCGAACACCGTCGCGGGGGCGACGCCGCGCGCACCCACCGCGAGGCTCAGCAGTACGGCCACCAGCAGCGCCGCCACCGCGAGCGCCGTCCAGCCGATCCGGCGGGAGACGGCTGCGCTGCGGACCTGGGGCGGCGGGGCGGATCTGGACAGGGGCGGGGCGGTCGGCATCGGTCCCATTCCGGAGGCTGAGCAGGCAGGTTAGGCGGGCCTAAGTGTACGGGCGGGGGCGAGTGGCCGTCCCTGCACAATGGCCTCATGACCACCACTGGAACCCCTCTTCCCGGGCCCGCCGTCGGCTTCGACCTCGATATGACCCTGATCGACTCCCGCCCCGGCATCCGGGCCGCCTACCAGCAGCTCTCGGCCGAAACCGGGGTGGAGATCGACGCCGACCTGGTCGTCACCCGGCTCGGCCCCCCGCTGGAGGACGAGATCGCCAACTGGTTCCCCGCCGAGCAGGTGGAGGAGGCCGCGAACCGCTACCGCGCGCTCTACCCCGCGCATGCGATCGCGCCCAGCACCGCGCTCCCGGGCGCCCGCGAGGCCGTCGAAGCGGTGCGGGCGGCGGGCGGCCTGGCCGTCGTCGTCACCGGCAAGTGGGAGCCCAACGCCAAGCTGCACCTGGAGCACCTGGGCATCGAGGTGGACGCGGTCGTCGGCAACGTGTGGGCGGAGGGCAAGGCGCTCGCACTGCGCGAGCACGGGGCGGCCGTCTACGTGGGGGACCACCTCGGCGACGTACGCGGCGCACGCGCGGCGGACGCGCTCTCGGTCGCCGTGCCGACGGGACCGTACGGCGCGCAGGAGCTGAAGGAAGCGGGCGCGGACGTGGTCCTGCCGGACCTGACCGCCTTCCCGGTCTGGTTCGCGGACTACTGCGCGGCGGAAGCGGGAGAAGCAGCGGGAGAGGCCGAGACCGCCCTGGCCTGACGCCGCTGGACGGAGATCGACCACAGCACGCCGGCCGCCGCGATCACGAAACCGACGCCCATCAGCATGCAGACGGCGTACGCCACCGACGGGAACGGCTCGGTCTTCAGGAACAGCGGGGCCACCGTGACCAGCGTGGCGAGTGCGCCGACGAAGAAGACGACGGCACCGACGCGAACCAGCCGATCGCCGGCGGTGGTCTCTTTCGCGGACTGTGCCGCGGGGGTTTCATTGCTCACCCGGCAAGGGTAGTTCCCAGCTCTGACGAAGCATCCGGCGACTCTTGTCAGCAGCGCACAGACGATTAGCCTGGTGAGTGGCGGGTCGATGACGACCCGCTGAGTGCTATCCGGAGCCGTTTTCGCGGCTTTTCCGGACCCGACGAGTACGAGGACGAGGACAGACGGTGCCTACCGGCAAGGTCAAGTGGTTCAACGGAGAAAAGGGCTTCGGCTTCCTTTCGCGCGACGACGGCGGCGACGTTTTCGTCCACTCCTCGGTGCTCCCGGCCGGTGTCGAGAGCCTCAAGCCCGGCCAGCGTGTCGAATTCGGTGTCGTCGCGGGCCAGCGCGGTGACCAGGCCCTGTCGGTGACGGTCCTCGACCCGACCCCGTCGGTCGCGGCGGCCCAGCGCCGCAAGCCCGACGAGCTCGCGTCGATCGTGCAGGACCTGACGACGCTCCTGGAGAACATCACCCCGCAGCTGGAGCGGGGCCGCTACCCCGACAAGGCGGCGGGCGCGAAGATCGCGGGCCTGCTGCGGGCGGTGGCGGACCAGCTCGACGTCTAGGCGCCCGGTTCACGGGAAATTCAGCGCATCGCGGC
>NZ_JBSGZD010000174.1:0-16943 GCF_053610825.1 Streptomyces sp. NPDC054863
GCCGCGCGCTCCCGGGACCGCCCCCCCATCAGACCGTTCAGCCCTGCTCGCCCCTCACCGTCCGCCGCTTCCGCGCCGCGAAGACCACCGCGCCGCCGGCCACCGCCAGCGCCCCGGCCGCGCCCATCAGCGCACCCGACGGTGCCGAAGAGCCTGTCGCGGCCAGGTTGCCGCCCGCCGAGCCGCCGCCCAGGTCCCCGCCGACACTGCCGCCGCCGGCCGTACCCGCGGTACCGGTGCCACCGGCCGTCCCCGCACCACCCGTGGAGCCCCCTGCGGAGCCCCCCGCCCCACCGGCGGAGCCACCCGGCAGCTGCGCGTTCTTGTCCACCGAGACCGCGACCGTCAGCGCGTCCATCGCCTGACCCGCCTGGTACATCCCGCCGAACGCCTTCGAGCCGCCCGCCGTCAGCTTCGCCGGCACGCCCGCGAGCTTCACCACGCCGTCCACGACGGACAGTTCACCGGCCGGGGCCAGGTCGGCGACCGTCAGCGCCTTGTAGGTTTCGACCTTCTTCGTCGCGCGGTCCTTCGTCGACACGTCGGCGACCAGCGTTCCCTTGCCGCCCTTCACCTCGACCTTCAGCGCGGAGAAGTTGAGGTCGAGGGTGTACGCGCCGCCCTCCTCGTGGCCGAGGAAGCGGACCTTGCCGTCGAAGGACGCGGAGAGGTTCTGCTTCTCCGCGTCGAAGGAGCCCTTGCCCTTCGGGAAGCGGAACCCGTCGCCGGACTTCACCGCGCCGCCGGAGAGCTCGACCTTGCCGTGTGCGATGGGGCCCGTGACGTAGTCGCGGAAGCGGCCCAGGACACCCCAGTCGAGGTTGCCGTCGACGATCGCGCCCCGCACGGCCTCGACCGGCGGGTCGACCGGCGGCTTCGTCCGGCCCGGGTCCGAGGTGGGGGGCGCGGTCGGGGTGACAGGCGGCTTGGTCGGGTCGACCGGGGGCTTCGTCGGGTCGACCGGGGGCTTCGTCGGGTCCACGGGCGGCTTCGTCGGGTCCACCGGCGGCTTCGTCGGCTCGCCACCCTTGTCGGCCACCACCGAGAGCGTGGCCGGGTCGAGCTTGTCGCCCTCCTTGTACTGGCCGTTGAACGCCGTCGAGCCCGCCTTCGTCAGCGTCGCCGGAATGTCCTTGAAGACCATCGCCCCGCCGGCGCCCTGACCGGGCTTCACCGCGGACAGGTCGAGCGCGGCGAGCTCCACGTCGTCCTGGACGACGAACTCCTTGCTGCCCATCGGCTTCGACCTGACGTCGGCCGTGATCGCACCGGTCTGGCCCGCCGTGGCGACCTTCAGGTCCGAGAGGGTGACGTCGAGGACGCCCTCGTGGGCGGTGAAGTGCACCGAGCCCTTGAAGCCGGTCTGCGTGCCGTGCGTCTTCATGTCGTACGTGCCGACACCGTCGACGAAGGTGAACGCACCGTTGTTCGCGGCCTGCTTGGCACCGCCCGCAACCGTGATCTTTCCGCCGGAGAACGGCGAGGCCAGGTACTTGCGGAAGGACTCCTTGAAGCCCCAGTCCAGCGTGCCGTCCTTCAGCTTGATCTGGGCGGGGGGCCCGGCCGGCGCCTCGGCGGCGGTGGCCGGAAGGGCGAAGGCGGTGGCGCCGACGGCGGCCACCGTGGCTACGGCTGCGGCGAGGGCTATCGGGCGACGGTTGGCTGCCATGTTCCGGGGACTCCTAGAGAGGCGGGGGGGGAGGGAAGGGGGTGAGGGGGTGTGCGCGGGAGTGGGTCAGCTCGCGGCGTTGCCGCTGCCGCTGCCACGCCTGCGGACCGCGAAGAACACGGCCCCGGCGACGAGCACCAGGACGACCGCGCCGACGGCGACGTACATCCCGGTGCGGGAGGAGGTGGAGGAGGAGGTGTTCGCCGTCTTCGGCGCCTCGGAGGGCTTCTTGTCGGCGCCGGTACCGGCCGCGGGCGTCTTCGGGTCGCTGCCCAGGTCCGGCAGGGCCGGCAGCTTCGCCTTGTCGGTGACGGCGACGGCGAGCGACACCGGGTCCATGTCGGTGCCCGCCTTGTACATCGAGCCGAACGCCTTCGCGCCCTGCTCGGTCAGCGTCGCCGGGGCCTCGGCCAGACCGGCCAGGCCGTCCTTGGCGGTCAGCGTCTTCGCCTCGAAGGTGACGAGCGGCACGGCGGCCGACCGCGTGTCCTTCTTCGACCGGAGGTCCTTGCTCACGACGTCGGCAGCCAGGGTGCCCTTGCCGTCCGCGACCTTGACGTTGACCTTCGAGAGCGTCAGGTCGAGGTGGGCGCCGGAGAAGCGGACGCTGCCCGCGAAGGCCGCGTCGAGGGTCTGCTTCGCACTGTCGTACGAGCCCTTGCCCTGCGGGAAGCGGAACAGTGCGCCGCCGTCCAGCGCGCCGTCGCTCAGCTCCCACTTGCCCTTGGAGATGGGGCCTGTGACGTACTCGCGGAAGGTGCGCCGTACGCCCCAGTCGACGGCCGCGTCCTTGAAGGCGCCGGACGCCGCGTCGCCCGCGGGCTTCTCGTCGGGCTTCTTCTCGTCGGGCTTCTTCGCGTCCGGGGTCTTCGCGTCCGGGGTCTTCGCCGGCTCCTCGGCAGCACCCGCCGCCACGTCCGCCGACAGGCTGACCGGGTCGAGCGCGGTGCCCGCCGCGTAGTAGCCGGCGAAAGCGCTCGCGCCCTGCGAGGTCAGCGTCGCGGGCACGTTGTTGAGGGCGACCGGGCTGCCGCCGCCCAACATGTTGATTCCGCCCACGGAGAGCGAGGCGAGCGGGATCTGCGACGCGCTGCTCACCTTGCCTGTGGCCTTGCTCTTGCTGGTGACGTCCGCGAAGAGGGTGCCGCTGCCGCCGGAGATCCTGACGGCGGGGCGGCTGATGGTGAGGTCCAGCTCGTGGCTGCCGTCCGGCTTGCGGTGGCCGGTGAAGCGCACGCCGCCGGAGAACCCGGAGCTGAGCGCCCCGCTGTCCGGATCGTAGGAACCGGAGGCCGAGTGGAAGCGGAACTGGCTCCCGCCGACGGTCGCGGCCCCGCCCCGGAGTGTGTAGTTCCCCTTGGCTATGGGCCCGGTGACGTAACTCTGGAAGGAGGATTTGATCCCCCAGTCGAGCCTGCCGCCCTGGACGGTGCGCGCTGCCGCGCTGGCCGCGGTGGCCGGGAGCAGCGCTCCCAGCACGGCCGCGATGAGCGCGACGGCGAATGCGCGGGCCGGTCTGGACGACAGCATGAGGGTCCCTCCGAGGTCTGGCGAGCGAGGTAAGGCTAACCTAAGCTATGCCCGACCTGGTCCGGAACCCTTCGGACCTCTTCGGGCCCCTCCGGACCCTTACGAATCGGCCGGGCAGGGCAGAACTCCCCCGCAGCACCGGCCACTTCGGCCACCAGCAACAGCCCGCAAGAGACCGCAACAGAACAGGACGGTGCACCCCGTGCGAACGCCGGCCGCGTCCCCGCGCCCCTCACGCCTGGCAGGCGCACTGATGTCCGCGCTCGCCCTCGCCGTCGCCGCCACCGGTTGCGGCGCCGGTACGACGACGGACTCCCCCGCCGCGGAGCCCAAGGCGGCGGCGCAGGCCCCCGACCGCGTCGAGCCTCTCGCCGCCGCACCCAAGGCCCAACTGCCCGTCACCGTCGCCTCCGCCGACGGCAAGCAGGTCAAGGTCACCTCCACCGACCGGATCGTGCCGCTGACCGGCAGTCTGAACGAGATCGTCTTCACCCTCGGACTCGGCAGGCAGGTGGTCGCCCGCGACATCACCGCCACCTTCGAACAGGCCGAGGCCCTCCCCGTAGTGACACGTGCGCACGACGTGTCGGCGGAGAGCGTGCTGTCCCTGAAGCCGACGGTCGTCCTCGCCGACACCACCACCGGTCCCGCCGAGGCCGTCCAGCAGATCCGCGATGCGGGCATTCCGCTCGTCTTCGTGAAGCCCGCCAAGGAACTGGCCGACGTCGACCGGCGCATCGACGCGGTCGCCGCCGCACTGGGCGTGAAGACGGCCGGAGACGCGCTGAAGAAGCGGACGCAGGAGCGCATCGCCGCCGTCCAGAAGGACATCCCGAAGCCCAAGGACGGCAAGAAGCCGCGCGTGACGTTCCTCTACCTGCGCGGTTCGGCGTCCGTGTACCTGCTCGGCGGACGCGATTCCGGGGCGGGTTCGCTCCTGGAGGCGGCCGGTGCGATCGACGCGGGCAAGGACTCCGGGCTGAACAAGGACTTCACCGCGATCACGAGCGAGGCGCTGGTGAAGGCCGCGCCCGACGCGATCCTCGTGATGAGCAAGGGGCTCACGTCCGTCAACGGCGTGGAGGGACTCCTCAAGGTCCCGGGGGTCGCCGAGACCCCGGCCGGTGTGGACCGCCGCATCGTCTCCGTCGACGACGGCGTGCTGCTCAACTACGGCCCGCGCACGGACCAGGTCCTGGGGACCCTCGTCGAGCAGCTCTACGGTGCCCCGGCGGCCGGGAAGTGAGCAGTGACCCGGTGACCACCACCTCCGAGGGCGCCCGGGCTCCCGGCGAGGGAGCGGCGGACGCCCCCGCCCGCACCTCCGACGCCCCTGCCCGCCCCGCGGGCGCCGAGGCCGACGCCAGGTCCGGCCCCGACCACACCCCCCTCGCACCGGCCCACCCCGAGCCCCAACCGGCTCCCCCCGCAGGGGAGTCGGCCCCCGGCCCGGCCGAGAACCCCGCCAAGGCCCCTGCCGGAAGGCGCCGCGGCACCACCTCCACCCTCACCGCCGGCCTGGCCCTCGCCCTCCTCGTCCTGGCCCTCGTCTCGGCCGGGCTCGGCACGTACCACATCTCCCCCGGCGACGTCCTGGCCTCCGTGCAGCACCGCATCGGTCTCGGCGGCGCCCCGCTGGACCGGGTCGGCGAGAGCGTGCTGTGGAACATCCGGCTGCCCCGCGTCGTCCTCGCCCTCCTCGTCGGCTCCTCGCTGGGCTGCGCGGGCGCGCTGATGCAGGGCGTCTTCGGCAATCCGCTCGCGGAGCCCGGCGTCATCGGCATCTCGGCCGGTGCGGCGGTCGGCGCGGTCGCCTCGATCGCGCTGGGGCTGAGCTTCTTCGGCAACTGGACGGTGACGTTCTGCGCGTTCGTCGCCGGTCTGGTCACCGTGCTGCTCGTGTACGTGCTGTCGCGTTCGGGCGGCAGGACCGAAGTGGTCACCCTGATCCTCACCGGCATCGCGGTGAACGCCTTCGCGGGCGCCCTGATCGGCCTGTGCATCTTCTTCGCGGACAACGCGCAGATCACCCAGATCACCTTCTGGCAGCTCGGTTCGCTCGCCCAGGCCACCTGGCCGAAGGTCCTCGCCGTCCTGCCGTGCGCACTGCTCGGCCTGCTCGTCGCCCCGTTCTACGCGGGCAAGCTGGACCTCCTCGCACTCGGCGAGCGCCCGGCCAGGCACCTCGGTGTGGACGTCGAGAAGCTGCGCATGGTCCTGGTGCTTGTGGTGGCGCTGCTGACGGCCGCAGCCGTCGCCGTGGCGGGCATCATCACCTTCGTCGGGCTGCTGGTGCCGCACCTGCTGCGGATGGCCAACGGCCCCGGGCACCGCTTCCTGGTCCCGGGCAGCGCCCTGGGCGGTGCGCTCGTCCTGCTCGCCGGTGACCTCGCGGCCCGTACGGTCGCCAGTCCCGCGGAGCTTCCGCTGGGCGTGCTGACCGCGCTCTTCGGCAGCCCGTTCTTCTTCTGGCTGCTGCGCAGGACCCGTCGCAAGCAAGGTGGTTGGGCATGATCGCCCTGAAATCGCTCTTCTCCCCGGGGCGCACCCGCAGCCTCCCCTCCCCCGTCGCACCCGGCACCCCTGCCGTGGAGGTGGCCGGGCTGCATGTGCGGCTCGGGCAGCGCGAGGTGCTCTCCGGCATCGACCTGGACGCCCGGGCGGGCGAGGTCCTCGCCCTCGTCGGACCCAACGGGGCAGGGAAGTCGACCCTGCTGGCGGCGGTGGCCGCCGACCTGCCCGCCACCGCGGGCACGGTACGGATCGACGGCAGGCCCGTCGGCGACTGGAGCGCGCCGGAGCTGGCCCTGCGCCGGTCCGTGCTCCCCCAGTCTGCGGCGCTCTCCTTCCCCTTCCCCGTCGAGGACGTCGTACGGATGGGGCGCGCGCCCTGGGCGGGCACCTGGCTGGAGGACGAGGACGACGCCGCGGTCGCGGAGGCCATGGCGGCCACCGAGGTCACCGGGTTCGGGCCGCGCCCCTTCTCCGCGCTGTCCGGCGGCGAGCGGGCGCGGGTCGCGCTCGCCCGCGTACTGGCACAGCGCGCCCCCGTGCTCCTGCTCGACGAGCCGACCGCGGCCCTCGACCTGCGCCACCAGGAACTGGTGCTGCGGATCTGCCGGGAGCGGGCGGCGGCGGGGGACGCGGTCGTCGTCGTCCTGCACGACCTCGGGCTCGCGGCGGCGTACGCGGACCGGGCGGCCGTCCTGCACGACGGGCGGATCGCGGCGTGCGGGCCCCCGGCCGAGGTGTTCGGCGAGGACCTGCTGAGCCGGGTCTACCGGCAGCCGGTCGAGGTGCTGCCGCATCCGCGCACCGGTGTCCCGCTGGTGATTCCCCACAGGACCGCGGACAGGGGATTTGACCTGGTCTTGACCCGACGACGAGGCGGCCATGGGACTCCCGTGACCGCCTCGTACTCAGCGGGCCGGGGTGAGAGCTGAATCACTGCACGGGCGGTTATGTCCGGGGTAAAGGGCGCTTAACTTAGGTAAGCCTCAGTAGACCTGAGGGCCCTGTAGACCTCGAAGATCTTTCACCCCGCGTGGAGTCCCCTGATGCGTCCCGTCCGTCTCTCCTTCCGCACCGCGCCCGTCCTCACCGCGGTCGCCGCCGCAACCGCCCTCACCGCCGTGACCGGCTGCGCGGAGAAGAGCGACGCCAAGGGCGGCGACGGCGCGATCCAGGTCGTCGCCAAGGACGACTCCTGCGAGGTGTCGAAGAAGGAGTTCCCCGCCGGGAAGGTCGAGCTGGCGGTGGAGAACAAGGGCACCAAGGTCACCGAGGTGTACGTCCTGTTCCCCGACGACCGCATCGTCACCGAGCGCGAGAACATCCTCCCCGGCACGAAGGCGAACCTGACGGCCGAGATCAAGGCCGGTTCGTACGAGATCGCCTGCAAGCCCGGCATGAAGGGCGACGGCATCCGGCAGAAGGTCACCGTCAGCGGTGGCACCGCCGTGAAGCGCAGCCCCGAGCAGGACGCCGCGGTCGCCGCGTACCGCACCTACGTCCGCGAGCAGGCCGAGCAGACGCTGCCCAAGGCGCAGGTGTTCGCGGACGCGGTGAAGGCGGGCGACCTGGAGGCCGCGAAGAAGGCGTACGCGCCCTCGCGCATCGGCTGGGAGCGCACCGAGCCGGTCGCCGAGTCCTTCGGCGACATCGACCCGATGGTCGACCTGCGCGAGGACGGCGTCGAGGAGTCCGGCAAGCCGTGGACCGGCTGGCACCGCCTGGAGAAGGCGCTGTGGCAGGACAAGAAGATCGGGGACGCGGAGAAGAAGCTCGCCGACACCCTGATGAAGGACCTGAACACCTGGGTGAAGAAGGTCGGCACCGCCGAGATCACCCCGACCTCGATGGCCAACGGCGCCAAGGAACTCCTCGACGAGGTCGCCACCGGCAAGGTCACCGGCGAGGAGGAGCGCTACAGCCACACCGACCTCGTCGACTTCAAGGCCAACGTCGAGGGCGCCGAGAAGTCGTACACGCTGCTCAAGCCGGTCGCCGCCAAGAACGACCCGAAGCTGACCGCCGAGCTCGACAAGCAGTTCGGCGCGCTGAACAAGCTGCTCGACAAGCACCGCCCGGACACGGCGTCGTACGACTTCGTCTCGTACGACAAGGTCGGCAAGGACCAGCGCAAGGAGCTCTCGGACGCGGTGAACGCGCTCGCCGAGCCGCTGTCGAAGCTCGCCGCAGCGGTCACGAAGTAAGTCACCCGCGAGCCAACGAGGAGGGTCCGGTCGTGCCTGAAGACGTCAACTCCCCTTCCCCTTCCCGCCGTTCGGTGATCGGCTGGGGCGGGGCCGGGCTCGCGCTCGGCGCCGCCGCGGCGGGCGGGGCCGCCGTCGCGCTGAGCCGCGGGGACGACCCGCAGCCCGCCGCCTCCGGCGGTGCGGCCGTCCCCTTCTACGGCGCGCACCAGGCCGGGATCGCGACGGCGGTCCCCGACCGGCTGCACTTCGCCGCGTTCGACGTGACGACGAAGGACCGGGCGGAGCTGGTCCAGCTCCTGAAGGACTGGACCGTCGCCGCCGCCCTGCTGACGGCCGGGCGCGCGGTCGGCGAGGGCGCTTTCGGCGGGCAGCCGGAGGCCCCGCCGGGAGACACCGGCGAGGCGCTCGGCCTCAAGCCGTCCCGGCTCACCCTCACCGTCGGCTTCGGGCCCTCCCTCTTCGACGGCCGGTTCGGCCTGTCGGGGAAGCGTCCGGCGGCCCTCGTCGACCTGCCCGGGTTCCCCGGCGACAACCTCGACAGGGCGCGCAGCGGCGGCGACCTGTGCGTACAGGCGTGTGCGGACGACCCGCAGGTGGCGGTGCACGCCATCCGCAACCTCGCCCGCATCGGCTTCGGCAAGGTCGCCGTCCGCTGGTCGCAGCTCGGCTTCGGGAAGACCTCGTCGACGACGCCGGACGCCCAGACCCCCCGCAACCTCTTCGGCTTCAAGGACGGCACCCGCAACATCGCGGGCTCCGACGGCGCGTCGCTCGACAAGCACGTGTGGGCGTCCGCGAAGGACGGGGCGCCGTGGATGACCGGCGGCTCGTACCTCGTCGCCCGCCGCATCCGGATGAACATCGAGACCTGGGACCGCACTTCGCTCCAGGAGCAGGAGGACATCTTCGGGCGCGACAAGGGCGAGGGCGCGGCGGTCGGCAAGTCCAAGGAGCACGACGAGCCGCTGCTGAAGGCGATGCTGCCCGCCTCGCACGTGCGGCTCGCGCACCCGGACTCCAACTCCGGTGCGCGGATGCTGCGCAGGGGCTACTCCTTCACCGACGGCACGGACGGGCTCGGCCGGCTCGACGCGGGCCTGTTCTTCCTGGCCTACCAGCGCGACGCGCGTGACGCGTTCATCCCCGTACAGCGGAATCTGGCGCGCTCCGACGCGCTCAACGAGTACATCCAGCACGTGGGTTCGGCGCACTTCGCCGTCCCGCCGGGCGTCCGGGACAAGGGCGACTGGTGGGGCCGGGCGCTGTTCTCCTGACACGGAAGAAGGAACCGACGTGTTCGCCAACTACCTGACCGGCCTGCGCGAAGGCCTCGAAGCCAGCCTGGTCGTCTGCATCCTGATCGCCTACCTGGTGAAGACCGGGCGGCGCGACGCCCTGCTGCCGGTGTGGACCGGCATCGGCGTCGCCGTGCTGCTCGCGCTCGGCTTCGGCGCCGGACTGACCTACGGATCGCAGGAGTTGACCTTCGAGGCGCAGGAGGCGCTCGGCGGTTCGCTGTCGATCCTCGCGGTGGGCCTGGTGACCTGGATGGTCTTCTGGATGCGGCGCACCGCCCGGCACCTGAAGGCCGAGCTGACCGGCAAGCTGGACGCGGCGCTGCGGATGGGCACGGCCGCACTGGTGGCGACCGCGTTCCTGGCGGTGGGCCGCGAGGGCCTGGAGACGGCGCTCTTCGTGTGGGCGTCGGTGCGGGCCCTGGGCGACGGCACGAACGGGCCGCTGATCGGCGTCGCCCTGGGCCTGGCCACGGCGGTACTGCTCGGCTGGCTGTTCTACCTGGGTGCGGTACGCATCAACCTGGCGAAGTTCTTCACCTGGACCGGGGCGATGCTCCTGGTCGTCGCCGCGGGCGTACTGGCGTACGGCGTCCACGACTTGCAGGAGGCGCGCTTCCTGGGCGGGCTGTCCCACAAGGCCTTCGACATCAGCGAGCAGATCCCGCCGGACAGCTGGTACGGCACGCTCCTCAAGGGCGTCTTCAACTTCCAGCCCGACCCGACGGTCCTCCAGGTCACGGTGTGGGCCCTGTATCTGATCCCCATGCTCGTCCTCTTCTTCGCCCCGGTAGGGTTCCGGACGTCGGTGACGGCGGGTACGGCAGAGACGCAGAGGGCAACGCATGAGGACGCGCGCGCGAAGACTGAAGCGACGAGTGGCGACGCTGGCAACGGCGACGGCCCTGGCGCTGACGGCGAGCGGGTGCGTGACGGTGCACGGCGAGCTGGCCCTCGTGCCGGCGGCGACGAAGGCTGAGGCCGCCCAGGCCCTCAAGGACTTCACGGACGCCTACAACAAGGCGGACAAGGCGTACGATCCGGCCCTCGCCGCGGGCCGGGTCACCGGCGCGCTCGGCGCCATCAACCAGGCAGGGCTCAAGGCCCGCCGCGCACAGAGCCCCGGCGGCAACAGGGACCACCGGCCGCTGGCCCTCTCCGACACCCGGTTCCTGATCCCGAAGAAGGCGGGCTGGCCGCGCTGGTTCGTCGCCGACGCCGACAGCAACCGGGACACCGAGGGGGGCGACAAGCGCGCCGACACCCGCTGGCTGCTCGTGTTCGTACGGGGCGGTGCCGACCAGCTCTGGGAGGCCTCGCACCTGCTGACGGTGCGTCCCGACGAGCTCCCCGATTTCGCGGTGGACGGCGAGGGCTGGGCGGTGCCCGCGGACGGAGCGGCTCTCCAGGTCCCGCCGCAGGACCTGAGCCGGGCCTACACGGCGTACCTCCAGAGCGCGTCCGACCGGACGCCGTCCACGGGGGGCGCCGCCCGCCCGGCGTCCTTCGCGCCGGGCCAGAACACGACCCTGTGGCTGGCCTCGCGCAAGCGGGCCTCGCAGCGCGTCGGCCGGTCCACGCAGTACCTCGACCAGGAACTGACCACGGGCACGTTCGCCCCGTTGGGGCTCGCCACCAAGGACGGCGGCGGCTTCGTCTTCTTCGCCTCCCGCCACTTCGAGAAGCAGACCGCGGCCAGGGGCGTGCCGCTGCTCGACGTCAACGCGGACGTGCGGGCGCTGATGACCGGCACCGCGAGGTCCACGCTGCTGAAGGAACGGATCTCCAGCCAGGTGGCGCGGGTCCCGAAGAAGGGCGCGAAGGACCCGGCGGTGGAGCTGGAGTCCCGCGTCCAGGGACTGGTGGCGGCCACCGGCTCCTGACGCACCCGCCCCGTACGGGAGTTCAGCGCCCGATCGGCCAGGCCACCGCATGCGGGTCGGTGTCCGCGTCGGCGTCGTCCGCGTACCGGGCGCAGGCGTCGGTGAGGGTCTCCAGCAGGGTCAGCGGATCCGGCAGCGCGTGCTCCAGGCCGCGCACCCAGTGCACGTCCAGGTCACCGGGCAGCCGGGCGGGCGGTACGAGGACGTAGCTCCCGCGGCAGTGCCAGCGCAGCCCCGGATGCTCGTCCATGGTCTCGGGATGGCAGTCCAGCTCGCAGGGCCACCACTCGTCCTCGTCCTCGGGGGTGCCCCGGGTCGCGGTGAAGAACAGCATGCGGGCGTCGGCCTCGCTGCCGCCCTCGCCGAAGACCGCCACGGGACCGACCTCGATGTCGGCCGCCAGGAGGCGCTCCAACGCACTGCGACCGGCCTCCAGCGGTACGTCGAGGACGTCGTGGACCATGCCGGTCGCGGTGATGAAGTTGGCCTGCGGCTGGGCGTCCGCCCACCGCTCGACCTGGGCGCGGTCGGTGGTCGACTGGGTCTGCCAGGCGAAGGACACGGGGTGCCTGGCGGGCGTCGGACAGCCGACGCGGTCGCACGAACACCGATAGCCGGCGGGATACGCGGCGGGGGCGAGCGGCAGCCCCGCGCCGGCGGCGGCGCGGAGCAGGTCGAGGCGCTCGGCGGAGGCGTCGGGGACGGCCCTGCCCCCGGCACGGCGGCGCAGCCACTGGGCGATCCGGCCGCCCTGAGCGGCCGGGGCACGGTCGGAGCCCGCGCCCTGCCCGGCAGCTTCCTCCGCCTCGGGATTCGAGCCTGTCCCTGCGCCGCGATTGCGGCCGAACTCCGCGCCCATCTGGCTCCTCACCCTCACCACCTCGGCCCCCGGCCCTGAGCTCGCGCCCCCGGCGGACCCGTCCATGCTCGCACCATCCTGCGCCTCCGGTGGCAGGTGTCCGCATCCGGGGTCACCGGGAACGCCGTCGGGTCCTGCTCCCGGCCTGTTCACCGCCTCGTGCCTCAGCGTGGGGCGAGGCCGTTCAGGGCGTAGTCCACGAGCCGGTCGGCGTACTCGTGCGTCAGGGGTCCGGTGCGCATCATCCAGCGTCCCGACAGGGGCCCCGTGAGCAACTCCACAGCGATGTCGAGGTCCAGGCCTGGCCGCAGATCGCCCTTGTCGCGGGCGGCGGCGAGGCGGTCGACGTACAGCTGGAGGGAGGGCCGGAGCAGCTTCTCGACGTACTGGGCGCAGAGTTCCGCGTCCACCACGCCCTCGGCGGCCAGCGCGCGGGTGGGGATGTCGTACTTGGGGTCGACGAGTTCATCGACGGTCGCGCGCAGGACGAACTTGAGATCGGCCGCCAGGTCGCCCGTGTCGGGCATCGCCTGCCCCACCTCGCCGACCGCCTCGGCAGCCTGTTCGCCGAGGTCGACGAAGGCCTCCAGCAGGACGGCCGCCTTGGAGGGCCACCAGCGGTAGATCGTCTGCTTGCCGACGCCGGCGCGGGCGGCGATGCCCTCGATCGTCGTCTTCTGGTAGCCGGCCTCGCCGACGAGGGCGAGGGCGGCGTCATAGATGGCGCGGCGCGAGCGTTCGCTGCGCCGGGCGGAGTCGGGGGTCTTGCCGGAGGCTGCCATGGACGCAATCTACCAGCGCAGCGAGACGATACGCATCGTCTCTGAGTACTGCGCGATCCTGCGCGGTGATGCGCAGCGCTCCGCGCGCAGGGGGCCCGTGTGCCCCCCGGCCACGCACGGTGAACCACCCTTTCGGTGCACAGCAGAAACAGCCCCCCACCACCGACCATGGCACCAGGCACACACCGTGCCCCCGCTGTACCCGTCGTTCGTGAGGAGCCCTCATTGACCGGACGCATTCGTGACGCAGCGCCCCGCCGCTACCTGATGTGCCCCCCGGAGCACTTCAGGGTCACGTACTCCATCAACCCCTGGATGGACCCCGCCAAGCCCGTCGAACTCCCTCTCGCCCTCGCGCAGTGGGAAGACCTCCGCGACCGCTACCTGGCGCTCGGCCACACCGTCGAACTGCTCGATCCCCGCCCCGGCCTCCCCGACATGGTGTTCGCCGCGAACGGCGCCACCGTCGTGGACGGCCGCGTCCTGGGAGCCCGCTTCGCGTACGCGGAACGCGCCCCGGAGGCCGAGGCCCACCGCGAGTGGTTCCGCCACCACGGCTTCGCCGACCCCCACGAACCCGACCACGTCAACGAGGGCGAGGGCGACTTCGCCGTCACGTCCTCCTGGATCCTGGCCGGCCGCGGCTTCCGCTCGACCTCGGCCGCGCACGACGAGGCGCAGGAGTTCTTCGGCCGCCCGGTCATCGGCCTGGACCTCGTCGACCCGCGCTACTACCACCTGGACACGGCGCTCGCCGTCCTCGACGACCGCACCGACGAGGTCATGTACTACCCGGGCGCCTTCTCCCCCGGCAGCCGCGCCGTCCTCGCCCGGCTCTTCCCCGAGGCGCTGATCGCCGAGGAGGCGGACGCGGCGGCGCTCGGCCTCAACGCGGTGAGCGACGGCCGCCACGTGCTGCTGCCGCATGCGGCGACCGGCCTTTACGGTCCACTGCGCGCCCGGGGCTTCGAGCCGATCGGGATGGATCTCGGCGAACTGCTCAAGGGCGGCGGCAGTGTGAAGTGCTGTACGCAGGAGCTGCGCGGGTAGCCGCGCGGCTGAGGGGGTGGGGTTCGGGGAGCCGGCTGTCCGGCCGGTGCTTGACTGCGGGTGCGCCGTGGCTGGTCGCGCCCGCGCGGCGGAGCCGCATGGTCAGCACAGCCCCGCGCCCCTGGTGGGGCACCCCTAACGGGGCGGCCACTGGTCGCCCCAGTCGGTGTCGCGAGCGGCCTTGTAGAGGTCTCCGTGCTTCTTGGAGATGTTCTCCTTGGCCTGTTCGCCTTCGGCACGGCACAGCTCCAGCATGACCAGGCCCTTGCGGATCTGCGGCCTGCGCACGACGCGGGCGGCGACCGGGGTGGCGTCGACCACGTCCTCCCGCACCGCCGCCACGTACGCGAACTTCTCGTCCTCGTACGCCAGCGACCCCCCCTTGACCTTCCGGTGCAGGGACGACCTGCTGACCCGGGCCGAGAAGTGGCACCAGTCGGTGCCCTCCGGGTCGATCGGGCAGGCGCCGCTGTGCGGGCAGGGTGCGGCGACGCGCAGTCCCGCCGCGATCAGCCGGTCGCGGGCCGCGAGGATGCGGCGGTAGCCGTCGGGCGTACCCGGCTCGACGATGACGACGGCCCCGGTCGCGGCCCGGGCCGCCTCGTCGACGAGGGTGTCCCGGTCGCCGTCGGTCAGTTCCTTCAGCACGTACGAGACGGTGACGAGATCAGTGCTCTCGATGGTGAGCGCCGATCCGATACGAGAGCGCTGCCACACGGTGTTCCGCAGTGCGGGCACCCCCGACGCCTCGGCAAGTTCCCGGCCGAGCGCGAGCGCGGGTTCCGCCCAGTCGAGGACGGTGCTCTTCTGCGTCCCCCACGCCTCGGCGACGGCCCAGCTCGCGGCACCCGTCCCGCCGCCGACGTCGACGTGCGTGTCCGGCGTCCACCCGGGGGCCGCGTCCCGCAGCGCACCGAGCGCGGACCGCACCGCCTCGAAGGTCGCGGGCATCCGGTACGCCGCGTACGCGGCCACGTCCGAGCGGTCGCGCAGCACCGGTGCGTCGGTCGGAGTGGTCCCGCGGTAGTTGGCGATGAGCCGGTCGACGGCCTGCGTCGCCTGCTTGGGCGGCAGCCCGTCGAGCAGTCCCGCGAGGGCGCCGCGCAGGACTTCCGGGAAGGAGAGGGTGGAGTTCACCGGAAAAGTCTAGGGGGCAAAAAGGGACGTGAGGGAACTGCTGCGCATCCAGGGGCAGTTGCATACGCTGACAGCCGTCGACCGTTTCTGGGGGCGGTGCGTCCCGCTCGGACGCGCCGGGGGAAACCGGGGGGAAGCAGTGGGACAGCGGATCGTGCGGACGGCGCTGGTGGCCGGAGTGGCCGTCCTGGCGCTCCTGCTCCTCCTGGCCACCTGCGGCGGCGCCCAGGAGGCCGAGGGCGGCGAGGACGGCAAGGGCTCCGGCACGGCTCGCGCGAAGCAGCACACCGCCCCGTCACCCCTCCCCCGCCTCCGGGTCCCCGCCGCGTACCAACCGGCACAGGGCAAGGGCTGGCAGATCGTCGGCGGCTCCACGGAGTACGCGCTCGCCCGTCCCCCCGCTGAGCCGCCCGCCCGGTCCTCCCCTCAGCCGCCCACGCAGCCGCTCGCCAAACCCACCACCAAGCCCACCGCCGAGCCGTCCACCCGGCCGTCCAGCCGGCCGTCCCCCGACCCGTCCCCCCTCCTCGCGCACGTGGAGCGTTCCGGCGCCGGCCTTTTCGTGCTCCGTGCGTACGACACGGCGACCGGGAAGCCGGTCTGGACGGGCCCGCCGCGGCGGTCGCTCTCCGACCCGGCGTACTTCCCCCGGCTGCTGTCCGTCACCAAGGGCGACCGCCGCTTCTTCGTCACCTGGTCGTACGGGAGGGTCGGCGGCTCCGACGCGCTCTCGACCGGGGAATCGGTCGTCGCCCTCGACGTGTACGACGCCTGGACCGGCCGCCCGGTCCACGTCGAGCTCCCGTGGACGGGCGTCCCGGTGGTGTCCGCCACCGGCCCCGGCATCCTGATCACCGACGGTGCGGCGGCGTCGACGGTGGTGGACCCGCTCACCGGGCAGCCGTCCGCCGTGGCCGCGAAGGACCTCCGGCCGCCCAGGGGCTGCGCGAACTGCCGCACCCGCACCGAGGTCAGGGGCCTGACCTCGAAGGGGCTGCTGGTCGGCGGCCGTACGGAATTCTGGGTGCGGGGCGGCTGGTACAGCAGGTCGGTCGCGCCCGCCGGCACCGACCCGGCGTCCGGTCTGCCCACCTCGGTGACGGCCTCCGGACACGTCCTGGCGAAGTGGCAGAAGAAGAAGCCGGACGGCTGGGACCGGTGGGCGGTGCACGACGCGGGCACCGGCAAGGTCCTCGCCACCGTCGACTGCCGCAAGCCGGCGATAGAGCCCGGCGCGTACCCGCAGGCGGCGACGGCCCCCGGAGGCGGCTACCTGGTGGCGGGGAACCTGGCCTTCGATCTCCGTACCCCCGCCCCCAAGGGCGCGAAGACGGGCCACTGCTTCCAGGAGGAGGACGGCGCCAAGCCGGTCACCCTGACCTCGGTCACCGACGGGGGCACCGCGTACGGCACGACGAGTCCGGCATCGGCGGGCGGCACCCCGGTCGAGGTGCCGCTGGCCACCGCCGTACCGGCAGCGCTGGCGGACACCACGGTGCTGCCGGAGGCGGAAGTGGCGGGCACGGGCCTGTTCCGCTGGACGGACCGGCAGGACAGGCAACACCTGATCGGGTACCCGCGTAGCTGAAACGCTGGCGCGGCGGCGTGAACTCGGTCACTCTGAGCGGATGTTGTTGCCCAGCGCACACGAGCAGACCGAGCTGATCGAAGTCGTCCGCATCACCCCGGACGCCAACGACCCGCTGCCGAAGACCATGACGGGCGAGGACACCGCACTCTGGGAGGAGGCCGAGGCCCGCGAGGCGCTGGCCCTGGTGAAGGAGCTCCCGGTCAGCAGGCCGGGCCAGACGTTCCTGCCCGGCTGGGGGCTGCGGGTGCACGGGCCGCGCGGAATGCTCTTCGAGATCGCGTTCTCGTACGACTGCCACGCCGCCCGCCTCTGGGGGCCGGCCGTCCCGCACAAGCAGGAGGGCCTCTACCCCTTCGACCCCGACAGCGCACCGGCGGTGGAACTGCTGCGCCGCTTCCGCTCGCTCGCGTAACGGCGCAGGACGGGCAG
>NZ_JBSGZD010000175.1:0-16865 GCF_053610825.1 Streptomyces sp. NPDC054863
CGCTACGACGCCGTCGTTACGGCG
Source organism: Streptomyces sp. NPDC054863 (assembly GCF_053610825.1). Taxonomy (NCBI): domain Bacteria; kingdom Bacillati; phylum Actinomycetota; class Actinomycetes; order Kitasatosporales; family Streptomycetaceae; genus Streptomyces; species Streptomyces sp. NPDC054863. The sequence goes on from NZ_JBSGZD010000175.1 coordinate 25, forward strand.
CCATCTCGTAGGTTCCGGACAGGGCCTCGACCTGCTCCCAGACCCTGGCCGAGCGGGCGTCGTCCACGGCCGGGCGGCGGATCGCGGAGAGCGCCCAGTTCTGCTGCTGCTCGGTCGCGGAGTCCTTGCCGTGCAGTTCCACGGCGTGCGCGGAGAAGTCCCGTACGAGAACGGCGAACAGCTCGTCCAGGACGTCCTCGTCGAGACCGGTCAGCTTCGCCTGCTCCAGGATCAGCTGGCCGTGCACGACCAGCGCGAACAGCTGGCCGACCGCGAGCAGCAGGTCGAGGTCGCGGCTCTGCTCCTTGTCGGGGGCGGCGGTGGTGACGAACTCGCAGAGCGCGTCGGCCTGTTCGCGCAGCCGGGCCACGTTGGGCAGGGTCGCGTACGCGTCGAAGGCGGTGCGCCAGTCGTGGAAGCGGATGTCGCCGAGGCCGCGGGCCGGGCCCTGGCGGAAGAGGAAGTCGTCGTCGGCCGCGTCGAGGCGGGTCGGGACGTTCTCGTACGGCGCCGGGTCCAGGAGGTGGTTCTTCATGAACTTCAGGATCAGGGCGAGGTTGACGTGGACCGTGCCCTCCAGCTTGGGCAGGCCGCGGATCTCGACGGCCGCCTGGGCGAAGTAGTTGTCCTTCTCGAAGCCCTTGGCGGCGATGACGTCCCACATCAGGTCGATGACCTTCTCGCCCTCCGTGGTCACCTTCATCTTCGTCATCGGGTTGAAGAGCAGGTAGCGGCGGTCGTCGGGGCCCGCGGTGCGGAAGTAGTCGACGGCGCGGTCGCTGAAGAGCTTCATGCCGACGAGGCGTACGTACGCGTCGGTCAGCTCGCGGCGCACGTGCGGGAAGGCGGTGACGGGGCGGCCGTAGAGGATGCGGCCCGTGGCGTGGGTGACGGCCTCGTACATCGCGTGCTCGCAGATGCCGATGGAGGCGGTGCAGAGGTTGAACTTGCCCACGTTGACGGTGTTGAGTGCGGCGTCGAAGGCGGCCTTGCCGGTGTGCAGGACGTCGGCGGCGGTGACCGGGTAGTCGGCCAGCCGGAACTCGCTGACGTACTTCGACGAGTCGACGACGTTCTTGACGAGGTGGTACGCCTCGTGGCGGCTGTCGGCGGCGAAGAAGACGTAGCCGTCCGGCCCCTCGACGTCGGTGCGGCGGCCGAAGACGGAGACGAGGCCGGCCGCGTTGCCGTTGCCGATGTAGTACTTGGAGCCCGAGGCGCGGAAGCCGCCGTCGCCGTCGGGGGTCAGCAGCATGTCGGTGGAGTAGATGTCGGCGCCGTGCGACTTCTCGGACAGGCCAAAGGCGAACACCTCGCCCTGGTCGAGGAGTTCGGCCGCGCGGGCGCGGGCGGCGGCGTTGTCGCTCTGCCAGACGGGGCCGAGACCGAGGACGGTGACCTGCCAGGCGTACCAGTAGTCGAGCCCGTAGAAGCCGAAGATCTCGTTGAGGGCGGCGATACGGGCGGTGTCCCACCGCTTGTCCGGGTTGCCTCCGGCGGCGGACGCCGGGGTGAGGAAGGTCGCGAAGAGCCCTTCCTTCGCGGAGAAGGCGAGGAAGTCCGCCAGCCAGGCGCGGGTGCGGTAGTCCTCGATGAGCCGGCGCTTGCCGCGCGCCTCGAACCAGTCGACGGTGGCGCGCAGCAGCCTGCGGGTCTCCGGGTCGAAGCCCTGGGGGTCGTAGGTCCGCGGGTTGAACAGGAGGGACGTGGACTCGGCCATGAGGGGATTGCCTTTCGGGGCGGCGGCGGGTCTGCCGTGACGTGACGGACCGGTGGGCTCGGTGGGGTCTTGGGTCGGTGGGGCGTTGGGCCCACGATCCGATCTTGCTATGCAACTTGTTGCACAAACAAGGCGCCGCCCCGGGTTGAGACACGGCTCACGGCTGCCGGCCGTCCTCCTCCGGGGCCGCGAACCAGAGCGCGACGGCCGTCCGCAGCACGGCCGGATCGGCCCGGGGTCCGGGGCGGGTGCGCCGCAGGCCCGGGCGACGTAGCCGTCGGAGCGGATCAGCAGGCCGGTGAGGCCGGCCGGGCCGCCCTTCGCGACGACCAGGTCGACCGCAGCCCGGTCCTTCACCGGCGCCGCCGCGAGCGAGCGGGGCTCGGTCAGGTCCACCAGCAGCGGGCGGGCGTTCCCGGCGAGCTCCGCGAGCCGGACCCTCCCCGCGTCGGTGATCAGCTCCAGCTCCGGTGCGAAGTGGCCGACTGCCGGAGCTTGCAGGAATCGATGTCCGACGACTGCCGTGCGGATGCCGTCCGCAGCCTTGACAACATGATTGGTCTGGACCAAATTGAGCGCCCTCCGTACCGCCGATTCCCCCCGCTCCGGAGGCAGTTGTGGACCGTTCCCGCCCGTTCCCCGTGTCCGGACCCCGCACACTCGGACGTATCGCCTCGTCGGCCGTGATCGCCCTGACCGCCCTCGCGCTCGCCGCGGCCGGCCTGACCACGGCCACACCGGCCGCCGCGGCGACCGACGTCGAACTCGCCCGCAACGGCGGCTTCGAGTCCGGGCTCACGGGCTGGACCTGCACCGCCGGAGCCGTGGTGAGCACCCCCGTCCACGGCGGCACCTCCGCGCTCAAGGCCACCCCGGCGGGCAGCGACCACGCCAAGTGCACGCAGACCGCCACCGTCCAACCCCACTCGACGTACACCCTCAGCGGCTGGGTCCGCGGCAGTTACGTCTACCTCGGCGCGAGCGGCACCGGCACCACCGACGTGTCGGCCTGGACCCAATCGGCCGATGCCTTCAAGCGGTTGAGCACCACGTTCAGGACCGGTGCGAACACCACCCGGGTGACGATCTACACCCACGGCTGGTACGGCACCCCCGCCTACTACGCCGACGACCTCAGCCTCTTCGGCCCCGGCGGTTCCACCCAGCCCCAGCCGCCCGCCCCGCCGACCGGCCTGAAGGCGGACACCGTCACCTCGACCAGCGCCGCCCTCAGCTGGTCCGCGTCCACCGGCGCCACCTCGTACGCCGTCTACCGCAACGGCACGAAGGCGGCCACGGTCGTCTCAACCTCCGCCACCCTCACGGGGCTTGCTCCCGCCACCGCGTACAGCGTCCAGGTGGCGGCCCTCAACGCGGACGGCGAATCGGCCAGGTCGGCCGCACTCACCGTGACCACTCCCCCGGGCGGCGGCGACCCCGACCCGGGCGGCGGGCTGCCCGCCCACGCGCTCATCGGCTATCTGCACACCAGCTTCGCGAACGGCTCCGGCTACACCAGGATGGCCGACGTCCCCGCCTCCTGGGACGTCATCAACCTCGCCTTCGGCGAGCCCACCTCGGTGACCAGCGGCGACATCCGCTTCAGGCTCTGCCCCGTCGCCGAGTGCCCGACCGTCGAGTCCGAGGCCGACTTCAAGGCCGCCGTCAAGGCCAAACAGGCGCAGGGCAAGAAGGTGCTGATCTCCATCGGCGGCCAGAACGGACAGGTCCGCCTCACCACGACCGCCGCACGCGACGCCTTCGTCTCCTCCGTGTCCAGGATCATCGACGAGTACGGGCTGAACGGCCTCGACATCGACTTCGAGGGCCACTCGCTCTCCCTGGACACCGCCGACACCGACTTCAAGAACCCGACGACCCCCGTCGTCGTCAACCTGATCTCGGCGGTCAAGACCCTCAAGGCGAAGTACGGCGACGGCTTCGTCCTGACCATGGCGCCCGAGACGTTCTTCGTGCAGCTCGGCTACCAGTACTACGGCGTGGGCAAGTGGGGCGGCCAGGACCCGCGTGCCGGCGCCTATCTGCCGGTGATCCACGCACTGCGCGACGACCTGACCCTGCTGCACGTCCAGGACTACAACTCGGGGCCGATCATGGGCCTCGACAACCAGTACCACTCGATGGGCGGCGCCGACTTCCACATCGCGATGACCGACATGCTGCTCACCGGCTTCCCGGTCGCGGGCGACGCCGGCAATGTCTTCGCGCCGCTGCGTCCGGAGCAGGTCGCCATCGGAATGCCCGCCTCCACGCACGCCGGAAACGGGTGGGTCTCCTCCGCCGAGACGAACAAGGCACTGGACTGCCTGACGAAGAAGACGAACTGCGGCAGCTACCGGACCCACGGCAGCTGGCCCGCGCTGCGCGGCCTGATGACGTGGTCGATCAACTGGGACCGGTTCAACGGCCAGGAGTTCAGCCGCAACTTCGACGCGTACTTCGGTGCGTACTCCGCCGGCGGCTGACCCCCGCGGCCGGTCCCCCCTGTGGTGGGACCGGCCGTCCGAGGAACGCGGCAAGCCGGTCGACGGCCGGTACGCCCTCCTTGACGGGTCGCGGCTCACCGAACCGCCCCTTGCGGGACGGGCCGAGGCCGGGACCTGTCCTCCAGCATCGCTGCGAACACCAGGTCCATGCCGACAGGACGGACCCCACCGACGGACCCCACCTCCGCGCCTCCCCCGGCGGCGCCGTCACGCCCACTGCCCGGCCGTCGGGGCCGAGCGGGCGACTTGCTCGACCGACTGAGTCGGTACGATGCGGTCATGGCTCACGTGACCGCGGCCGAGCGCCGCCCCCAGCTGATCAAGGCGGCCATCGCCCTCATGACCCGGGAGGGCGTCGCCGCCGGAAGCACCCGTGCCATCGCCGCCGAGCTGGGCGTCGCGCAGGCGACGGTGCACTACACCTTCGGCACGAAGGAGGACCTGTACCGGGCCGTCATGGAACAGCTCACCCACAAGCTGGTCCGGCACGTCCAGGATTCCGCGCCCCTGGACGCCGGGTTCGAGGAGACCGTCGCCGCGATGACCGCCGCCCTGTGGCGCACGGTGCGCGAGCAGCCGGCCGACCACCAGCTCCTGACCGAGCTGAGCATGCTCGCGCTGCGGACACCGGCGCTGCGCGAAGTCCTGGACAGCCACTACCGCGAGGTGCTGGACGTGACGACGCGGCTGGTGGGCGAGGCGGCCGAGCGGACCGGCCACCGGCTCGCCGTGCCCGCCCCGGCCGTCGCCCGGTACTTCCTCGCCGCCTTCGACGGGCTTACCCTGCAGCATCTGACCCTGCCCGACGAGGAAGCCGAACTGCCCGGTCTGCAGGCCCTGGTGTCCAGCGTCGTGGCTCTGGCGGGCGGCACGCTGACCCCCGTGCCGATGCCCGCCCTCTGAAGCCGCCCGGCACGGCTCGTCGTACGGGTCAGCCCGTCCAGACGTCCTCGACGTAGCCGCCGGACTCGACGAGGGCGGCCAGCCAGGCGGCGGCCTCCTCGTCACCGGCGCCGGTGTGCCTGCGGTGGACGGCCATGAAGGCCTCCCGTACCGCCGGGGCCATGCGCAGGCCGTCGCCGCAGACGCGGATCCGGCCGCCGGACTCCAGTACGTTCCAGATCTCGTCGCTCTCCCGGGCGATGCGGTCCTGGACGTACCGTGCACCGTCCTCGGGGGCCCCGGAGAACGTGGGCCGCATGCTGACCGCACCCGCCGCCTCGGCCCTCTCGAACTCCTCGCGGTGCAGTTGGTCGACCTCCGGGTGGTCGCAGCCGAAGTAGCAGAGCAGCGTGCCGGTGGACCCGCGGTGCAGCCGGTCCAGGACGGCCCCGCGGAAGGGTGCCAGGCCGGTGCCTGCGCTGACCAGGACGGCGGGGGCGTCGTCGGCGGGCAGCCGGAAGGGCTCGGCGCAGGGGAGGACCCTGGCCCGGACACGGTCCCCGGCCCGGAGGGTCTGGACGTAGCCCGAGGCGATGCCCCGGAAGGTGCCTTCACCGGCGCGGTGGGGCGCGGCGAGCAGCGACACCATCAGCTCCACCTCGTCGGGCGACGCCTGTGCGGAGGACGAGATCGAGTAGTGGCGCGGGCGCAGGACCGGCAGCATCTCCAGGAACCGTTCGAACGGCAGCCCGCAGGCGGGGTGGCTCTCCAGCAGGTCCAGGACGCTCCGCCCGGCGGCGGTGACCTGCTCGCGGAAGGCCTCGGGGCCGCAGGCGGCGAGCGCCGCCAGGGGACGCCGCTCGGGCGGGCAGGCGGTGTGCTCGGCGAGGAGGGCCAGGTGGGCCGGGACCGCCGGATGCTGGAGCTCCACGAAGTCGGTGAGCAGCCGGCGCAGGGTCAGCGGCCGGTCGACGGGCAGCGCACTGCGGCTGTGCCGGCGGGCGCGCAGCCGGACGGTGCGGTCCAGGTCCAGGCCGAACCGGTCGGCGACCCGCTGGACGAGGGCCTCGGGGTTGTGCGGCAGGACGGCCAGGTGGTCGCCGGTGCGGTAGCTGACGCCTTCCGGCAGCCGCAGCTTCACGTAGCGCTTGGATCGGCCCAACGGGTGTGCCGTGTCGACGAGTTCGTACGCGTCGATGACTTCCATGGGCTGGACGCCGTGCCGGGCGGCGAGTTCCCCGACGACGGATGCGGTGGCGTCCGTGAGCTCGTACAGCCCCTGTTCCGCCTGCGGTGCGGGCGGGCCTGTCTCGCTGAAGGCCCCGCCGGACGCCTCGCCGACGGCCTCTCCGTACTGGTCGAGCAGGGCCGTCTCCAGTGCGGCGCTCCAGCGGTCCACGGCCCCGGCGAAGTCCCCGGAGGCGTCCGCGATCCCGCGCTCCAGGAGCGGGACGGCCCCGGCCGCACGGAGCCGCTCGTCGATCAGTGCCGGTACGCGCTGGTAGGTGGCGGCCCAGTTGCGGTCGCCGACGCCCAGTACGGCGTACCGGAGTCCGTCGAGCGAGCCGGGCGCCAGCCCCTCCAGCCGGTCGACGAATTGGGCGGCGTCGTCGGTGGGGCGGCCGTTGTAGGAGGCGGCGACGATCACCACGGGGCCGTCGGCCGCGGTGAGCCTGCCCGCTCGCTCGTCGAGCGGGGCGACCACGGCGGTGAACCCGTGTCTGCCGCCGTCGGCCGCCAGGTCCTGGGCGATGCCCGCACAGGTGCCCAGGTTGGAGCCGTGCAGCACGGTCAGCGCGGTCGCGGCGGCGCGCCGGGCCTCGGGCCGGGCGCGGCCGACGGGCGCGCCGTCGGCCACGGCGTGCACCCGGCGTTCACCGGCCGTGCGCCGGGCCAGCTTCAGGGTGAGCCCGTCCGGCTTGATGGTGAGCGACTGCTGAATCTTCAGCGGGTAGTCGGTGTGGTCGATCAGCCGGTAGCGGTGGACCAGCAGTCCGAGCAGCAGGGTGGCCTCGTGCAGCGCGAACTGCCGCCCGATGCAGGCGCGTTCACCGCTGCCGAAGGGCTTGAAGAGGTGGACGGGGCGGTCCGCCTCGCGCTCCGGGGTGAACCGGTCGGGGTCGAACAGCCCGACGTTCTCGCCCCAGGCGGGGTCGCGGTGCAGGGCCGGGGTGAGCACCATCAGCGTCTCGCCCTTGCGCACCGGGTACGTACCGCCGATGACGGTGTCCTCGACCGGCTCCACGGCGAAGGCGGGCGCCGTGGGCCACAGCCGCAGGCTCTCGTTGAGGACCTGGCGGAGGTACGTCAGCTTCCCCACGTCCCCGTACTCGGGGTCGGGTGCGTCCGTGTCGCCCCACAGCGCGTCGACCTCCGCCTGGGCGCGGGCCAGGACTTCGGGGTGCTTGGTCAGGTAGTACAGGGCGAACGACAGGGCTCCGCTGGTGGTCTCGTGTCCCGCGATGAGGAAGGTGATCACCTGGTGGCGGATGTTCAGGTCGTCCAGCGGCTCGCCGGTCGCGGGGTCGCGGGTGTGCAGCATCCGGCCGAGCAGGTCGTCGGTGCGGGCGTCGCCGGACGCCCTGCGCCGCCGGATCACCTCGTCGACCAGGTCCGACATGAATGCGGCGTCCTGGCGGAACTGCTCGGCCTGCTTCCACCTGAACAGTTCCGTGCCCGGGATCGACTCGCCCTTCGCCTGGGTGAAGGCCAGCGCGCGTCCCATCGCCCCGACGAAGGGGTGCGCCTCGTCCCGTCGGAACGACTCGAAGTCGTAGCCGAAACCGCACAGCCCGATCGTGTCGAAGGTCAGCCGGGTCATGTCCTCGGGCACGTCCACCGGGCCACCGCCGACGGCTCCGTCCCCCTCGACGGCACCCTCCCCCTCGGCAGCCCTGTCCCACTTGGCGATCAGCGACCGGGCGACGCCGAGCATGGTCCGGTGGTAGCCGCGCATGGCGCCCAGCGAGAACGCCGGCATCAGGATGTCGTGCGCCTTCTGCCAGTTGGGCTCGTGGGTGAAGGCGGTGAAGAGGCCGTCCCCGGCGATCCGCCGGATCTCGACGAGGTCCGGGTGCACGTTCTTGCGGAACCGGCTCTCGTCCGACAGTTCGGCCACCAGGTCCAGGCCGCCCACGACCACGAACTCGGTGCCGAAGACGCGCACCCGGTACACCGGGCCCAGCTCCTTGACCTCCTTCATCAGATGAACCAGCCCGTCGGCCCCCTTCGGGATGCCCAGGGCGTGCCCGATCACGGGGAGCGCCGGACGCTCGGGGATCTCGGTGAGTGTCGGGGTGGTCGTGGTCGTGGTCGTGGGGATGGGGGTGGAGGTGTGAGTCATGGGCCCGCCTTCCGTGCCGTGTCCGCAGTCGTCCGCGTGTGACTGCATTCACCTTAGCGCCCGACATTGTCGGGTGACAATGTCGGTCGATTGTGTCACTTGACACGGCTGTACGGAGCAACCGGCAGGGGTCGGTACGCGTCGGGCGCCGGGCCGGCTGTGGGGGAAGTCGGAGCGCGGCCCCGTCGGGGGCCGCGGAACACGGCGTCGGGACGCGGGCGGCGGGGGCCGCGGCCGGTTCGTCGAGGAAGGTTGCGTACGGGCGGGACCCGCAGGTCAGTACGCGTACGGGCGGGACCCGCAGGTCGGTACACGTACGGGCGGGGTCCGCAGGTCAGTTCAGTACGGAGCGCGGCGGCGGCACCGCAGCGAGGTCCTGACTCTGTGCCGCAGCAGGCCCCTGGTCCTGGTCCTGGTCCTGGCTCTGCGGTGGCGGCGCGGTGCTCTCGCGGGGTTCGAGGCGGGGCAGCGGGTCCTGGAGGCAGCGCGGTTCGGAGCCCGCGAGGAGACTCAGCACCTCGGTGGCCGCCCGGTGGCCGAACGCTCCCGGTTCGCGGGAGAGCGAGGTGATCCGGGGGTGGTAGGTGCGGCAGATCGCCGAGTCCTCCCAGGACACGACGGACACGTCCTGCGGGATGCGCAGTCCGCGTTCGGTGGCGACGCCCGCCGCCGCGACCGCCATCACCTCGTTGTGGCAGATGAGCGCGGTGGGCTGCATGGCGCCCGAGAGGAGCCTGCGGGCCGCCTTGGCGCCCTGCCGGTCGGTGAAGTCGGTGGTCACGGAGACCGTGTGATCGAGCCCCAGGCGCCGGGCGGTGGAGCGCAGGGCGGCGATGCGGCGGGCCGTGTGGGCGAGTCCCGGCGGGCCCGCCATGTGCGCGATGCGGCGGTGCCCGAGCTCGTAGAGGTGATGGATGATCAGGTCCATCGCGCCGGCGTCGTCCGCCCACAGGTTGGACAGCCTGGCCCGGCGGCCCGAGCCGAGGACGGGCATGGGCACGGACCTGGCGGAGCCCGGCCGGGCGGCGCCCGGTGTGTCCATGGCGCCGACGACGACGGCGGGCAGGCCGAGCACCGACAGGACGTCGGGGCGCGGGTCGCTCACCCTGGGGTCGACCACGATCACCCCGTCGACGCGGCCCTCGGCCCACCAGCGCCTGTACAGGTCGCACTCGGCGTCGATGTCGTCGACCATCTGGAAGACCAGGGCGTGCCCGTGGGGTGCGAGACCGGCCTGGATGCCGGACACCACCTGGAGGAAGAACGCCTCGACGCCGAGGCTTCCGGCGGGGCGGGCGAGCACCATTCCGATCGCCCGGGACCGCTCGGGCACGGGGGTTCGGCCGCCGGGGCCCGTACCCCGGCCGAGCCGCTCGGCGACCTCGATGACCCTGCGGCGGGTCGCTTCGGAGACGCCGGGGCGGTTGTTGAGGGCGAAGGACACCGCGCTCGTGGACACACCGGCCTCGCGGGCGACCTCCTTGAGCGTCGGTATGCGGGGCGGCGGGGGCGCCCCGGGGCCCCAGGGACCGCTGCGGTCCTTCATTCAGAAATCCCCTCGGGTTGCTCCTGGGCGTCATCGTAACGCCCCTCCTATTGCTCACTCTATGCGGTGAAGCCACCACAGGTTTAGAGAATTTAGTTCTTTTTAGCTCCTCTGACCTGCGGTTTCTTAAATTCGGAGCGTTTATCGAGCGTTGACGTAAAGGGAATCGCATTACAGGCTGACGCCGAGCTTCTCGCACCAGGCAAGAACCCAGGCAAGGAGTAAGTCACCCATGTCCATTCGTCGCAGTGTCGCGATCCGGGCAGCCGTCGGTCTCGGTACGGTCCTCTGTCTTTCCGTTGTCACCGCGTGCGGTGGCGGGGGCAGCGACACCGCCTCGGCCACCGACGGCAAGGTAGAGGGCAGCATCAAGTTCCAGACCTGGAACCTCAGGGCGAACTTCAAGGGCTACTTCGAAGGCGTCATCAAGGACTTCGAGAAGCAGTACCCCGGCGCCAAGGTCGACTGGGTGGACCAGCCGGCCGACAACTACGCCGACAAGCTGAGCGCCGACGCCTCGGCCGGTTCGCTGCCCGACGTCGTCAACCTCTCGCCCGACCTGGCCTACCCGCTCGCGAAGGCGGGGCTGCTGCTCAACCTGGACAAGGACAAGGTCGCCTCGAAGTTCAAGCCCGAGTACCTGGAGGGTGCTTGGCAGGGCTTCGGGATGCCGGGCATGGACGGCACGTACTCCTTCCCCTGGTACCTCAACAGCGGGCCGCTCTTCTACAACAAGAAGATCTTCAAGGACGGCGGCCTGGACGCGCAGAAGCCGCCGAAGACCTTCGACGAGCTGTTCGCGACGGCGGAGCAGCTCGCGAAGAAGGGCAAGGCCACTCTCGGCCAGCCGCCGACCATCGAGGACTTCGGGCGCTACGGCGTGGAGCCGATGGACAAGGACGGCAAGAAGTTCGCGCTCAACAGCGCCAAGGGCGTCGAACTCCTCACCAAGTACAAGAAGTTGTACGACGAAGGCGCGCTGCACAAGCAGACCCTGACGCTGAAGGACGACGCGACGGGCACGAAGTTCCTCCAGCAGGAACTCGCCATGAACCCGGGCAGCGCCCACGACCTGGACAACTTCAAGAAGAACGCCCCGTCGCTGTACGAAAACCTCGGCATCACCGACGTACCCACCAACACCGGCAAGCAGAACATGTACTTGCAGGGTCTTTCGGTGAACTCGCAGAGCAAGAACGCGGCCACCGCCGTCGCCTTCGCGCACTTCGTCACCGACCGGAAGAACCAGGAGGCGTTCGGGCACAAGGTCGCGGTCTTCCCCTCCACCAAGGGCTCCCTGGAGAAGGAGTACTGGGCCAAGGAGGACGGCACCGAAGAGGGCAGGATCCGGGTCGCCTCGGCCAAGATGCTGCCGACCGCGGTGAACTACACGCCGGTGCTCTTCAGCGACGAGATGAAGACGATCCTGCGCAACGAGATCGCCAAGTGCTTCCAGGGCAAGGACAGTCCGAAGGCCGCGCTGGACAGCGCGGTGGAGCAGATGAACAAGCTCCTCGCACAGAACTGAGGGGACCGTGGCCGCTGTGAGCACCTCCCCCGCATCCGATACCGGCACGCTCCCGGCGACCGGTGCCGCGCCCGCCGGCGGCTCCTCCGCCGCCCGCCCCCGTTCCTCCGGGCGCGGCGGCGGGCAGGGCGGGCGCCGTCACCCCCGCCGCACCCACCGCGCCTTCAGCCCCTGGCTGTTCCTGGCGCCGGGCCTGCTGGTCACGCTGGCGTTCAACCTCTATCCGTTCCTCTCGACGGTGTGGAAGTCCTTCACCGACTCCCGCACCCTCACCGAGGGCAAGTTCGTCGGCCTTGCCAACTTCCAGGCCCTGTTGAGCGACGAGCAGTTCTGGGTGGCGCTGCGCAACAGCGCGCTGTACGTCGTCGTGGTCGTGCCCCTGCTGGTGTTCCTGCCGCTGCTGCTGGCGCTGCTGGTCCAGAAGCACGTACCGGGCATCGGGTTCTTCCGCTCCGCCTTCTACACCCCCGTGGTGGCGTCCGTCGTGGTCGTCGCCCTGATGTGGGTGTGGATGCTCGACGACCGCGGGTTCATCAACGGCGTGCTGCAGATGCTCGGCGTGGACCCGGTGCCCTTCCTCTCCAACCAGTGGCTGCTGCTGCTGAGTTCGATGATGCTGACGGTCTGGAAGGGCGTCGGCTACTACATGATCATTTACTTGGCGGCGTTGACCAACGTGCCCCGTGAGCTGCACGAGGCCGCCGAGGTGGACGGGGCGGGCCCGATCCGGCGGTTCTTCTCCATCACGGTTCCCGCGGTCCGTCCGACCATGGTCCTGGTGGGCGCGCTGTCCTCGGTCTCCGCCTTCAAGGTCTTCTCCGAGGTCTTCATGATCGCCGGCCCCACCGGTGGCCCCGGCGGCCAGGACACCACCCTCGTGATGCTGATCCAGCGGGTCGGCACCGGGCTCCAGGGACGCACCGGGTACGCCTCCGCGATCTCGATCACGCTGTTCGTACTGACGCTGATCCTGATGCTGTTCGTACTGCGGGCCGACCGGAAGGACAAGGACTGATGAGCACCACGACCGAAACCCCGGCCGTCCCCGCCCCGGTACGGAAGTCCGGCGCCCGGCCCGTACCCCGGCGCCGCAACTCCGGCCGCAGGACGCCCACTTGGCGGATCGTGGTCCGCTATCTGGCGCTGACCCTGGTGCTGCTGGTGATGATCGGCCCGTTCCTGTGGCAACTGTCCACGTCGCTCAAGGGCGCCACCGAGGACATCTTCACCTCGCCGCCCCAACTGCTGCCCGAGCACCCGACGTTCGACAACTACAAGGGCGTCGCGGACATCATCCCGGTCTGGGACTACATCCTGAACTCGCTGAAGGTGGCGGTCACCAACGTCCTGACCAACATCGTCGGCGCGGCCATGGCCGGTTACGCGCTCGCCCGGCTGCGTTTCAAGGGGCGCGCCGTCGCTTCGCTCGTCTTTGTGGCGGCCCTCCTCGTGCCGATGGAAGCGATCATGATCGCCCAGTTCGCGACCATGCGCAGCCTCGACATCAACGACACCCTCCTCTCGGTCGTCCTGCCCGGCTGCATCGGCGCGATGAACGTGCTGCTCATGCGGAACGCCTTCAGCGGCATCCCGTACGAGATCGAGGAGGCGGCCGTCGTCGACGGCGCCAACGTGTGGCAGCGGTTCACCAAGATCGCGCTGCCCTCGGTCAAGGGCACTCTCGCCGTCGTCGCGATCTTCGCCTTCATGGGTGCCTGGGACGACTTCCTGTGGCCGCTGATCGTCCTGTCGGACTCCGAGAACTTCACGCTCACCGTGGGGCTCAACTTCCTGCACGGCACCTTCGCGAACAACCAGCGCGTGGTCGCGGCGGGCACCATCATCGCCGTCGCCCCGCTGATCGTGATGTTCGCCGGTCTGCAGCGCTTCTTCTTCCGCGGCGTCGGCGAAGGCGCGGTCAAGGGCTGAGTTGCCCAGCCCGCCAGACCCGCCACGCCCGCCCCCGTATCTCTTCTGGAGCTCCTCGATGGCCGCACCCCGCTTCGGCGTGAACTACACCCCCAGCCAGGGCTGGTTCCACCACTGGCTGGACTACGACCCGGGCGCCGTCCGCGCCGACCTGGAGTCGATCGCCGCACTCGGCCTGGACCACGTGCGGGTCTTCCCGCTGTGGCCGTACTTCCAGCCCAACCGGTCCCTGATCAGGCCGCGTGCCGTGGAGCAGTTGCTCGACATGGCCGACGCGGCGGCCGAGTTCGGCCTCGACGTCAATGTGGACGGCCTCCAGGGGCACCTGTCCAGCTTCGACTTCCTCCCCGCCTGGACCCGCACCTGGCACCGCCGCAACCTCTTCACCGACCCGGACGTCATCTCGGGTCAGGCCGAGTATCTGAGGACGCTCGCCCAGGCCCTGTCCGACCGGCCCAACTTCATCGGCATGACCGTCGGCAACGAGGTCAACCAGTTCTCCGCCGATCCGCATCCCGACCCGGACCGGGCCACCCCCGAGCAGATCGACGCCTGGCTGACGAGGATGCTCGCCGCCTGCGAGGAGGGTGCCCCCGGCCGCCCGCACCTGCACGCGGAGTACGACGCCACCTGGTACCAGGACGACATGCCCTTCACCCCCGACCACGCCGCCCGGCACGGCGCGATGACGGCGGTGCACTCCTGGGTCTTCAACGGCACCGCCCAGTTGCACGGCCGGGCCTCGGTGCCCAGCGAGCACCACGCCGCCTACCTCGTCGAGCTGTCGCAGGCCTGGGCCCGCGACCCGCACCGTCCGGTGTGGCTCCAGGAGGTGGGCGCGCCGGCCCCGCTCGTACCGCCGGAGCACGCCGCCGAGTTCACCGAGGCGACGCTGCGGGCCGCGCTCGACTGCCCGCAGCTGTGGGGCGTCACCTGGTGGTGCTCGCACGACGTGTCGCGCGCGCTGGCGGACTTCCCCGAGCTGGAGTACGGGCTCGGGGTGCTCACCAACGACCGCAGGCCGAAGGACACCGCGCGGGTGCTGGAGCGGTACGCCCGCGAGTACGCCGACGGGACCCGCACCTTCGCGCCCGCGCCCCGTACGACCGCGCTGGTGGTGGACGCGGGCGACAGCCTGACCACGCCGGCCCGGTCGGTGTGCGCGCCGGGCGGCGCCTTCTACGAGGCGTTCTTCCGGCTCGCCGCGGACGGCGCGCGGCCCACGGCGGTCCTCGCCTCGCGCGCCGAGGACGCCGCGCACCTGGCGGCACGCGGCATCACGGACGTGGTCACCGTCGAGCAGGTCGCCTGACGCTCCCCCTGACCCCGGGGCCTCACGCCCCGCTCACGCCCCTCCCCTCATTCTCGTAGCACCAGCAGCACCGCACCGAAGGAGACCTCCCCATGCATGACGACCGCGGACTTGTCGAGGCCCGGCTCAAGCGCGTCCTCGACGAGCGCATCCGTCCTGCCGTATATCCCGTTTCGGTGCCCCTGGAGGTCGCCGTGTGGGACGCACCCGGCGAGCCGATGCCCGTCCAGGAGGGCCTGGCGGCCGAGCCGAAGCCGGTCGCGGTGGGCGACATGTGGGGCAAGCCGTGGGGCACGAGCTGGTTCACGGTGACCGGTACGGTGCCCGAGGAGTGGGCGGGCCGCCACGTCGAGGCGATCCTCGACCTCGGGTTCGACGAGAACATGCCGGGCTTCCAGTGCGAGGGCCTGGTCTACCGGCCCGACGGCACCCCGGTGAAGGGTCTCAACCCGCGCAACCAGTGGGTGCGCATCGGCGCCCCGGCCGAGGGCGGCGAGAAGGTCGAGCTGCGCATCGAGGGCGCTTCCAACCCCGTACTCCTCGACTACCACCCCTTCCTGCCCACCCAGCTGGGCGACATCGAGACCTCGCACAGCAACCCGCTGTACAAGATCGAGCGCATGGATCTCGCCGTCTTCGACGAGACGGTGTGGCAGCTGGTCATCGACCTGGAGGTGCTGGGCGAGCTGATGGCGGAGCTGCCGGTGGAGTCCGCCCGCCGCTACGACATCCTGCGCGCGGTGGACCGGGCACTGGACACGGTCAACCTCCAGGACGTCAACGGCAGTGCCGCAGCCGCCCGTTCGTGCCTGGAAGGCGTGCTGGCGACGCCCGCCGAGCCGTCCGCGCACAAGATCACGGCGATCGGGCACGCGCACATCGACTCGGCGTGGCTGTGGCCGCTGCGCGAGACGGTGCGCAAGGTGGCGCGTACGACGTCGAACATGACGGCGCTCCTGGAGGACGAGCCGGACTTCGTGTTCGCGATGTCGCAGGCCCAGCAGTGGGCGTGGATCAAGGAGCACCGCCCCGAGGTGTGGGCGAAGGTCGTCGCGGCGGTCGAGGACGGCCGGTTCGTGCCGACCGGCGGCATGTGGGTGGAGGCCGACACGAACATGCCGGGCTCGGAGGCGATGGCCCGTCAGTTCGTGCACGGCAAGCGGTTCTTCCTCGACGAATTCGGGGTGGAGAACGACGAGGCGTGGCTGCCGGACACCTTCGGCTTCGCGGCCGGACTGCCGCAGATCATCAAGGCGTCGGGCGCCAAGTGGCTGCTCACGCAGAAGATCTCGTGGTCGCAGGTGAACAAGTTCCCGCACCACACCTTCCAGTGGGAGGGCATCGACGGCACCCGGATCTTCACGCACTTCCCGCCCGTCGACACCTACAACTGCTCGATGAAGGGCAGCGAGATCGCCCACGCGGCGAAGAACTTCAAGGACAAGGGCGTGGCCTCGGTGTCGCTCGCGCCGACCGGCTGGGGCGACGGCGGTGGCGGCACGACCCGCGAGATGATCGCCAAGGCGGCCAGGCTGAAGGACCTGGAGGGCTCGGCGCGCGTCGAGTGGGGCACGCCCGCCGAGTTCTTCGAGAAGGCGCAGGCCGAGTACCCGAAGCCGCCGGTGTGGGTGGGTGAGCTGTACCTGGAGCTGCACCGCGCGACGCTGACCAGCCAGGCGGGCACCAAGCAGGGCAACCGGCGCAGTGAGCACCTGCTGAGGGAGGCCGAGCTGTGGGCGGCCACCGCTGCCGTCCGCACCGGATTCCCTTACCCGTACGAGGACCTGGACCGGATCTGGAAGACGGTGCTGCTGCACCAGTTCCACGACATCCTGCCCGGCTCGTCCATCGCCTGGGTGCACCGCGAGGCGGAGGCCACGTACCGGAAGGTAGCGGCCGAACTCACCGCGATCGTCGAAGCGGCGCAGTCGGCTCTGGCGGGCGAGGGCAGCACGCCGCTGGTCTTCAACGCGGCGCCGCACGACCGCGACGGGGTTCCGGCGGGCGGCGCGGCGGCGGCCGTACGTGCCGACGGGGCGCGCCTCACCGACGGCGAGGACGGTTCGTACGTACT
>NZ_JBSGZD010000176.1:0-16771 GCF_053610825.1 Streptomyces sp. NPDC054863
GTGTCTGCTCAGCAGACACGTTGTGCAAGATCGCAGGTCAACCCCTGTGGATGGCTTGCAACTTCAGGTATTTGTGTCGCGCACGTACCGTGCCGGACATGACGACGAGTGCAGATGAAGCGGCGCAGGTGCGGGCGTTCTGGGGGCGGCTCGGGGTTCCGGGGCTGGTGGATGTGCATACGCACTTCATGCCCGAGCGGGTGTTGGACAAGGTGTGGGCGTACTTCGATGCCGTCGGGCCGTTGACCGGGGTCGAGTGGCCGATCACGTACCGGTTCGAGGAGGAGGAACGGGTCGCGCTGCTGCGGGAGTTCGGAGTGGTGGGGTTCACCTCGATGATCTATCCGCACAAGCCCGGGATGGCGGAGTGGCTGAACGGGTGGGGGGAGGAGTTCGCGGCCCGTACGGACGGGTGCTTGCGGACGGCGACCCTCTTTCCGGAGGCCGGGGTCGAGGCGTACGTACGGCGGGCCGTGGAGGGTGGGGCGCGGGTATTCAAGGCGCACTTGCAGGTGGGGGCGTACGACCCCAACGACCCGCTGCTGGAGCCGGTGTGGGGGCTGCTTGCGGAGGCCGGGGTTCCGGTGGTGATGCACTGCGGGACCGGGCCGATGCCCGGGAAGTTCACCGGGCCGGGGCCGGTCGGGGAACTGCTGGCACGGCATCCTCGGCTGCGGCTGATCGTGGCCCACATGGGGATGCCCGAGTACGCCGAATTCCTGGACCTGGCCGAACGGTACGGCGAGGTGCGGCTCGACACCACGATGTCGTTCACGGACTTCAGCGAGCAGATGTCGCCCTTCCCCGAGGGGGAGTTGGGGCGGCTGAGGGACCTGGGGGACAAGGTGCTGCTGGGGAGCGACTTTCCCAATATCCCGTACGGGTACCTGCACCAGCTGGAGTCGCTGGAGCGGCTCCAGCTGGGCGAGGAATGGCTGCGGGCGGTCTGTTACGGGAACGGGGCCCGGCTGTTCGGGCTGAGCTGATTCCCGACGGTCCTCAAGGTCTCAGGGTCCTCGGGGTCCTCGGGGTCCTCGGGGTCCTCAGGGTCCTCAAGGTTTCAGGGTCCTCGGGGTCCTCAGAGGAGCGCCTTCGCCAGGGCTCGCCATTCTGCGCGCGGGAGGGCCGCGTGCCGGTCGTCCGTCGTCAGGGCCTGGAGCGCCAGGTGGTCGGCGCCCGCCGCGTAGAACTCCTCCGCCTTGGCGCGGATGCGGTCCGCGTCGCCCAGGGCGAAGAGGGTGTCGAGGAGGCGGTCGCTGCCGTTGTTCGCGAAGTCGGCTTCGGTGAAGCCGAGGCGGAGGAGGTTGTTGGTGTAATTGGGGAGGGGGAGGTAGAAGCCGAGCATCGTACGGGCGACCGTACGGGCCCGGTCCAGGTCCGGGTCGAGGACGACCGTGAGCTCCGGGGCGAGGAACGCGTCCGGGCCGAGCGCCTCGCGCGCCTGGGCCGTGTGCTCCGGCGTGACGAGGTACGGGTGGGCGCCCGCCGCGCGGCCGGAGGCCAGCTTCAGCATCTTCGGGCCGAGGGCGGCCAGGATCCGGCGCTCGACGGGGAGGGCGTGCGGAGCCGCGTCGAGCGCGTCGAGGTAGGCGACCATCGCCGAGTACGGGCGGGCGTACTGGGGGGCGAGGGCATCGTGGCTCACGCCCAGTCCGAGCAGGAAACGGCCGGGGTGCCGGGTCTCGAACTCGGCGATCTGCGCGGCGACCGCCTGCGCCGTGTGCTCCCAGATGCTGAGGATGCCCGTCGCGACCTTGATCCGGCTCGTCGCCTCCAGGAGCGGGGCGGCCTCGTCCAGGGACGGGCTGCCACCGGTCCACACCGTGCCGAAGCCGAGGTCCTCCAACTCCGTCACCGCATCGGTCAGTTCGAGCCGGTCCTCGGGAGTGGTGGGGCGGAGGGCGGCGCTCCAGATGCCGAGGCGGCCGTACGTACGGGTGTGGCGGGAGGCAGGCGAGTCGGAAGTCATGTGGGAGCAACGGGGAGGTCGGCGGGGGTATTCCGCGGATCCGGGATGCGCGGGATTCGGCTTCGGGCGGGTCGCCGTCCCCTCCCAGCAGGGCTCCGTCCCCTCCTGGCGGGGCCCCGTCCCCTCCCGGTGGGTCGGCTTCTCAGCAGATTCACAGGAACGGGCAAGGGCGCTCTCACCGGTCCCGGCCAGGGTGACCGTATGCGGACAGCGAATGCACCCCGGGCGGGCGAGACCCACAGCAGCACACGCGGCAGTACACACAGCAGTGCCGGCAGAAGTGCTCGCCACAGTGCCGGCAGGAGCGCTCGCAGCAGTACCCGCGGCGGGTCCGACAGCAGTGGCGAGGTGCGGGTGCTGGTGGTGGACGACGAGGAGTCGCTCGCCGAGCTGCTCTGCATGGCGCTGCGGTACGAGGGCTGGCAGACCCGCAGCGTCGGGGACGGGGCGAGCGCGGTGCGTGCCGCGCGCGACTTCCGGCCCGACGCCGTCGTCCTGGACGTGATGCTGCCGGACATGGACGGGCTGTCCGTGCTGCGGCGGGTACGGGAGGACCTGCCCGAGGTGCCGGTCCTGTTCCTGACGGCGCGGGACGCCGTGGAGGACCGGATCGCCGGGCTCACGGCCGGCGGCGACGACTACGTGACCAAGCCGTTCAGTCTGGAAGAGGTCGTGGCGCGGCTGCGCGGGCTGATCCGGCGGACCGGCGGCCGGGGGCTGGTGGCCCGGCCCGGTTCGGAGCTGATGGTGGGAGACCTGCGGCTCGACGAGGACAGCCACGAGGTGTGGCGGGGCGAGGACGAGGTGCGGCTCACCGCGACCGAGTTCGAGCTGCTGCGGTTCCTGATGCGCAACCCGAAGCGGGTGCTCAGCAAGGCACAGATCCTCGACCGGGTGTGGAACTACGACTTCGGGGGCCAGGCCAATGTGGTCGAGCTCTACATCTCGTACCTGCGCAAGAAGATCGACGCGGGGCGTACGCCGATGATCCACACGCGGCGCGGGGCCGGATATCTGATCAAGCCGGGCGGGTGAGGGGGGCTGCGGCTCCGACGAGTGTTGCCTCCGACGGTGCGTCCCGGTAACCCGCTTTACGACGTACAAGAAATTCCTCTACGGTGTACAGCGAGTACCTGTACGTCGTAGAGGAGCAAGCCCGTGGCCACGACGACCACCGAGAACAACACGCCGCCCGCACCCGGGACCCGGGGCCATCCGCAGCGCTGGCTGATCCTCGGCGTCATCTGTCTCGCCCAGCTCACCGTGCTGCTCGACAACACCGTCCTGAACGTCGCGATCCCCTCCCTCACCTCCGAGCTCCACGCGTCCAGCACCGACATCCAGTGGATGATCAACGCGTACGCCCTCGTCCAGTCGGGACTGCTGCTCACCGCGGGCAGCTCCGCCGACCGCTACGGGCGCAAGAAGCTCCTCGCCGTCGGTCTGGCACTGTTCGGCACCGGCTCGCTGGCGGCCGGACTCGCCCAGACCGCCGCCCAGTTGATCGCCGCGCGCGCCGGCATGGGCATCGGCGGCGCACTGCTGATGACGACCACCCTCGCCGTCGTCGTCCAGATCTTCGACGAGGCCGAGCGGGTCAGGGCGATCGGGATCTGGGCCACCGTCGCCATGCTGGGCTTCGCGGGCGGGCCGTTGCTCGGCGGGTTCATGCTCGACCACTTCTGGTGGGGCGCGATCTTCCTGATCAACATCCCGGTCGCACTGCTCGCGCTGGTCGCGGTCCTCGCGCTCGTACCGGAATCCAAGAATCCGGCCGGTGACCGGCCCGATCTGCTCGGTGCGCTGCTGTCCACCGTCGGCATGACCGCCGTGGTGTACGTGATCATCACCGGTCCCGAGCACGGCTGGTCGTCCGGTCAGGTGCTGGTCCCGGGGGCGGTCGGGGCCGTCGCGATGGCTGTGTTCGTGTGGTGGGAGCTGCGGATTGCGTATCCGATGCTCGACATGCACTTCTTCCGCGACCAGCGTTTCGTCGGGGCGGTCGCGGGCTCGATCCTGGTCGCGTTCGGCATGACGGGTTCGCTGTACCTGCTGACCCAGCACCTCCAATTCGTCCTGGGGTACGGGCCGTTGGAGGCGGGTCTGCGGACCGCGCCGCTGGCCGTCACGGTGGTCGTGCTGAATCTGGCGGGCGCGGGTGCGCGGCTGCTGGCCAAGTGGGGCACGCCGAAGACCATCGCGCTCGGCATGGCGTGCGTCGCGGCGGGGCTCGCGGCGATCGCGACCCTCGGCGGCGACGGCTACCGGGGGATGCTGGTGGGGCTCGTGCTGATCGGCGTGGGCGCCGCACTGTCCGGCCCCGCCATGGCCAACGCCCTGATGAGCGCGATCCCGCCGGAGAAGGCCGGGGTCGGGGCCGGGGTCAACGGCACGCTCGCCGAGTTCGGCAACGGGCTCGGCGTCGCGGTGCTCGGCGCGGTCCTCAACTCCCGCTTCGCCGCGCTCGTTCCGGCCGCGGCCGGAGCGGTGTCGCTGCCGGCGGCGCTGGCGGCGGCGGGCAGCGCGCAGGAGCGCGGGCGCGTCCGGGATGCGTTCGCCTCGGGGCTGGAGACCAGCCAGCTGGTGGGGGCGGCGGCGGTCCTCGCGGGCGGCCTGCTGGCGGCCCTGCTGCTGCGGCGCGCGGAAGTGCGCGCGGAGGCGAGCGCGGAGCTGCATGCGGACACGGGCGCGGAGGTGCGTGCGGAGTCGCGGGCGGAGGTGCGGGCGGAGGTGCGTGCGGACACGAGCGTGGGGGTGCGCGCGGACACGAGCGCGGAGGTGCATGCGCACGCGAGCCCCGGCGCGGGGCGGCCGTCCGACCAGCGGAGTGCCCCCTCCGCACCCGTACCGCCCGAGTAGTCCTCGGCATACCATCGGCGGGACGAACCGGAACAACACGGTCCGTCCCGCCCGACGGAGCAGAACCGAGGAGTGTGTCCCATGGTGCCCGCGGCCGACCGGGTCAAGAAGCCCGGACAGAGCAGTGTGTGGCTGGACGCGAAGACGCCGAGGAGCGGTGGCGGGAGCGGGGGCGGGAGCAGTGCGGGCCGTGCAGGCGGGGGCCGCAGGGCCGAGCCCGCCGCCCCCGGACTCGACCGGGAGAAGATCACCGCCGCGACCGTCGCCCTGCTCGACGCGGAGGGCCTCACCAAGTTCTCCATGCGCCGCCTGGCCGCCGAGCTGAACGTCACCGCGATGTCCGTCTACTGGTACGTCGCCACCAAGGACGACCTCATCGAACTCGCCCTGGACCGAGTGGTCGGCGAACTGGCGCTGCCCGACCCCGGCGACGACTCCGACTGGCGCCAGCAGTTGCGCCAACTCGCCAGGAGCTACCGGGAGATGCTGGTCGGCCACCCGTGGGTGGCCCCTCAGATGAGCCGCTTCCTCAACATCGGGCCGAACATGATGCGCTTCTCCACCGCCTCGCTCGGCCTGATGGCCAGGAGCGGGCTGCCGCTTGACCGGCAGGGCGGGTCGCTCGCCGCCGTCTTCCAGTTCGTGTACGGATACGCCAACAGCGAGGGGCAGTTCTACCAGCGGGCGGCGGACCTCGGGCTGTCCGTGGACGCGTTCTACCAGCAGGCGATGGGGATGATCGCCGGGGAGATCGAGTCGTCCGAACTGTTCCGCAGGTCCACCGAGGTGATGCGGGCACGCGGCGGGGACACGGTGGCGGAGATGTACGGGCGGGACTTCGAGGTGGCGTTGGACGTGCTGGTGTCGGGGATCGAGGCGACGAGCGCGGCGAGCGCGACGGGCGGGGCGGGCGCGGAGGGCGGGACGAGTGCGCCGGGCGCGACGGGCGGGGTCACAGAGCCCACCGGGCGTCCGTCCCCGTGATCGCTTCCGCCACCGTCGCGTAGACCGGGACGTCCCGCCGGGTGCCCATCAGGGTGGTCACCCGGCGGACCACCCCGGCCTCCGGCACCGCGATCCGCACCATGACGCCCGCCTTCTCCGCGTACTCCCGCGTGGCCGAGATCAGCCGGGCGCCGCAGCTGTCGGTGAAGGTCGTACCGGTGAGGTCCAGTACGAGGACGTCGAGGAGGCCGCGGCGCAGGTCCACTGCTTCGAGCACGGCTCCGTACAGCTCCTCGCTGTTGGCCAGGTCGATCTCGGCGGGCATCACGAGGAGCGTGCAGCGGGGCACGTCCGGGAACGCGGGGAGATCGCAGAGGGTCAAACGGAAGGGCATGGCTCTCACCTGTCCGATGCCGACGGCAGCCGGTGCGCGTCGTGGTCGGTGGGCCGCTTCCTGACCGGGGCTTTCATTGGACCACGAGGGCGGGCGGCCGGTCGAGGGGACGACCGGAAACAGACCCCGCCCGATTGCTTTTTCGCAGGACCGGAGCGGATAGAGTCTGTCCGTCCTTTGCTCGCAGTCGGGAATGTGCTGCGGAGCTCTCCCGGGCACGGTCGCACCCATGGCCGTGCACGCCGAAGAGGTTCGTGGTGACTGCGTCCGACATTCCCGAAATTCCGTATGCCCAGGTCGATTTCAGACTTGCGGAGGCGCTGGCCGTTGCCGCGCTGGAGCTGCACGAGACCGTGGGCCGCGAGGAGACCGCGTGGGCCTCGGTGCGGCTCGCGCAGAAAATGGTCCCCGGCACCGATCACGCGAGCGTTTCGATCGTCGAGCGTTCGGGCCGGATCCGTACCCTTGCCGCCACCCTGCCGCTGGACGGCGACGGCGACGGCGACGGCGACGGCGACGGCGACGGTGGCGGTGGCGGTGGCGGTGGTGGTGGTGGAGACGGGGACGGCTGCGGTGGCGGGCTGCTGCCCGTGCCCGGCGACGAGCTGTGGGATTCGCCGGTCTCCCGGGTCGGCGGCGGCACGGACGGCGGTGCGGGCGCCGACGGGGACGG
The DNA here is from genome assembly GCF_053610825.1 of Streptomyces sp. NPDC054863. Classification (NCBI taxonomy): domain Bacteria; kingdom Bacillati; phylum Actinomycetota; class Actinomycetes; order Kitasatosporales; family Streptomycetaceae; genus Streptomyces; species Streptomyces sp. NPDC054863. The sequence continues at coordinate 6,841 of NZ_JBSGZD010000176.1, forward strand.
ATCGGCGCTCTTCCTGCGGCTGCGCGGCCACCGGAGCCGCTTCAGCGTGCTCGGCCTGTACGCGAAGGACGCGCGGGCCTTCGTGGACGACGAGTCGCTGCGGATCGGCAGGCTGTTCGCCGCGCACGTCGGGATCGCCCTCGAATCTGCCGACGTGCAGGAGCAGTTGACCGAGGCGATGCACACCCGGGACGTGATCGGACAGGCCACCGGGCTGCTGATGGGGCGGCTGAACATCGACGCGGTGCAGGCCTTCGACCGGCTGGTGCGCGCCTCGCAGAAGGGGAACGTCAAGCTCCGGGACATTGCGTCACGCATTGTGAATGCATCGGCCACGGAATGACGACCGTGTGTGACGACACGGCGTTTCCGGCGAAAACGGGGGCACGCGCGAAGGTATGACCGACACGACTGACGTAGGCGCCGCCCAGGGAAGCAGTGGTCGCGGCAGCGAGGGCCTCAACGGCTTCGACCTGGGGCCGGTGCACGACGCCCTCACCGACTGGAGGGGACTGGACTCCTTCCTCCAGGAGCTGACGGTGCAGGCCGTACGGGCCGTGGAGAGCGCCGATTCGTGCAGCGTCACGATGCGCAGGGGCGGGCGGCTGGTGACGACCGCGAGCAGCGACACCGAGGCGCTGGTGCTCGATGCGATGCAGTACGAGGTCGAGGCCGGGCCGTGCGTGTGCAGTCTGGAGAACGGCATCGAGGAGTACGTCGCCGACACGCTCGTCGAGCAGCGCTGGGCGCCCTACCCCGGGCTGGCCGCGGAGCACGGCATCCGGTCGGTGTTCGCCGCCCCGCTGTCGCTGCGGGCCCGGCCGGCGACGACGCTGCCGACGGAGGAGGTGCGGCGGCACACGGTGGGCGCCCTGAACCTCTACTCGCAGCGGCCGAAGGCGTTCTGCGAGGAACGGGAGATCGCCCGCCGCTTCTCCGAACAGGCGGCCGGAGCGGTCGCGGTCGCCGAACGGATCGAACGCGAGTCGGAGGCGGTACGGGACCTGCGGACGGCGATGCGGTCGAGGTTCGTGATCGACCAGGCGATCGGAATCGTGATGGCCCGCCAGAGGTGCCCGGCGGACGAAGCCCTGGCCATCCTCAGGCGCGCCTCCCAGGTCCGCAACGTCAAGCTCCGCGACCTGTGCGGGGAGCTGGTCCGCCAGACGGGCGGGAAACCACCGGAGCCGGGCGATTTCGTGCGCCGGGGGTAGCAACTTCAGCCAACCTCGGCCCATCCGGCGTTCGAGCACGCAACCTCGGCCCATCCGGCGTTCGAGCACGCAACCTCAGCCCGTCCGGCGTTTGAGGACGCGCGGCGGAGCCGGGCACGGGGCGCAGCCCCGAACCCCGGCCCCCACCGGCGCGAGCCGTGAACCCGCCCCGCCCCGCGCCCAAGCGGTCCGCGCCGAAGCGGTCCGCGGCAGGTCCCCGTAGGGGGCTACCCCTGCGGCAACGAATCCCCCTGCACCGCCTGCACATCCAGCTCCACCCTCAACGTCGCGCCGATCGCCGAGATCCCCGCCTGCACCACCTGGTTGTAGTTCATCGCGAAGTCGTCGCGCCGCAGGTCCGCCGTCGCGCGGAAGGCGGCCCGTACGCCGCCCCACGGGTCGGGACCCGTACCGAGGTAGCTCAGGTCGAGGTCGACCTCGCGCACCACCCCGTGCAGCGACAGCTCGCCCTTCACCGTCCACCGGTCGGGCCCGGCCGGGACGAGACCGGAGCTCCGGTACGTGATCTCCGGGTACGTCTCGACGTCCAGGAAGTCGGGCGACTTCAGGTGCCCGTCCCGCATCCCGTTCCCCGTGTCGACGGTGGCCGCCGAGATGACCGCTTCGACGCGCGACTTCTCCAGGTCATCCGCGATCTCGATCCGGCCGCCGAACTCCGTGAACCGGCCGCGCACGCTGGAGATCCCCAGGTGCTGGGCGACCGCGCCCACCGACGAGTGGACGGGGTCGATCGTCCACACCCCCGGCGGCGGCAGCTCCACCCCGCCCTGCCGCGTCAGCACCACGTTGCCCGCGTCGATCCGGCCGGCCGCCGTGACCAGCGCGGTCGAGGCGACGGGTGCGTACCCGACGGCGGTCACGATGACCGTGTACGGGCCGGGGGCCAGCGTCGCCGCGTCCACCACGGCACCGTCCCCGTCCGCCGCCGCCCGCAGCACCTGTGCGCCCGTCATGTCGGTGACGGTCACCACGGCGTGCTGCACGGCCCAGCCGTCCCGGGTCCGTACCTGTGCGCGAAGTCCCATGCCGATACCTGCCCGCTTCTTCCTCGTACGTACGAAACAAAAGCAGGGGGCGGCAGGCCGTCCCCTGCCTGCCGCCCCCTGTGTCCCCGGCCCGCCGGGGCGCTCCTCCGCTCGAAAGGCGCCCCGCGTGCCGGAGGTCTGGACTACTCGCCCGGGTGGGCGAGTTCGATGTCGTGCGCGTCCACGCCGCGCCCCGCCACCGTCAGGTTGCCCGCCACCGGCGGGTAGCCGGTCGCGATGACCGTGTACTCGCCCGCGTCCAGGTCGGTGAAGGCGTACGCGCCGTCGTCACCGGTGGTCGAGGTGGAGACCACGTTCCCGGCCGCGTCCATGATCGTGACGCGTGCGTCCGGCAGCGGCCGGCGTGCGGAGCCCGCACGGACCGTCCCCTGGACCAGGGCGCCCGCCTGGAGGACCGCCTCGACGCGGGTGATGCCCGTGCCACCGATCTCCACCGGAAGCGCCATCGGCCGGAATCCGGCCGCGTTGACCGCGATGGTCACCGGGCCCGGGACCAGCTCGACGAAGGTGAACCCGCCGCTGTCACCGGACTTGCCGGTGGCCAGGACGTCGCCGCGTACGTCGGTGACGATGACCATCGCGTCCGCGACACCCGTCCCGTCGGCCGCGCTGCGCACCGCGCCGCTGAGGCCGCTGGTGCCGGAGAGCAGGATGTCGTAGGCGAGGGGCTCGTCCCCGACGGTGACCGTCGACGCCTGCGGCTGGAAGCCGTCGGACGAGGCGATCAGGACGTACGAGCCCGCGGCCGGCGCGTCCAGGGCGTAGCGCCCGTCGCCCTGGGCCACCGCGCGGCCGAGCTGACGTCCCGCGAGGGAGATCAGCGTGACCGCCGCGCCGCGCACCGAAGTGCCTTCGGCGGTACGGACGGTGCCGTACAGGGTGCGTCCGGTGGGCGGACCGACCGGCAGCGGCTGGGTCACGGGTGCCTCCTCGGTGATGCCGACGGTGACTCCCGCGAGGCCCTCGGCCGCACTCTCCACGGGCGTCTGTGCCTGGGCCGGGGCCTGTGCAGAGGCAGGACCGGTGGGGATCTCACCGTCGTGCGAGGTCTTCAGGGCGACCTCCTTGACGAACAGCACCATGATCAGACCGAGCAGGGCGATCGGGGCGGCGTAGAGGAACAGGTCCGCGATGCCGTCGCCGTAGGCGCTCTCCATGATGGTCCGGATCGGAGCCGGGAGCTTGTCCATGTCCGGGATGCCGTCGCCGGAGCCGCCGCCGGGCGGGAGCTGGATGTGTGCCTTCTCCAGGCCCTCTTCGACGTAGTGCGTGATCCGGGTGGAGAGGACCGCGCCGAGTGCGGAGACGCCGAGCGTGCCGCCCAGGGTGCGGGTGAAGGTGATCAGCGAGCTGGCCGCGCCGAGGTCCTGCGGCTTGACCTGGTTCTGCGAGGCGAGCACCAGGTTCTGCATCATCATGCCGAGACCGAGGCCGAGGACCGCCATGTAGACGGCGACCTGCCAGTAGTCGGTGTCGTACGCCATGGTGGAGAGCAGACCGAGGCCCGCGACCAGACCGACGCCGCCGCCGACCAGGAAGCCCTTCCAGCGTCCGGTCTTGGTGATGACCGCGCCGGAGACCGTGGACGAGAGGAACAGGCCCGCGATCATCGGGATGGTCATGACGCCGGACATCGTCGGCGACTTGTCCCGGGCGAGCTGGAAGTACTGGCTCAGGAAGACCGTCGAGCCGAACATCGCGACACCGACGAACAGGCTCGCCGCGGCGGTGAGCGCGATGGTGCGGTTGCGGAAGAAGCGCAGCGGGATCAGCGGCTCGGCGACCTTGGACTCGACCAGGATGAAGATCGCGGCGAGCACGATCGACCCGCCGACCATCAGATAGGTCTGCCAGGAGATCCAGTCGTAGTTCTTGCCCGCGAGGGTCACCCAGATCATCAGCAGCGAGGCCGAGGCGGCCAGGAAGAACGCGCCGAACCAGTCGATCTTGACCTTGCGCTTGACGACCGGGAGGTGAAGGGTCTTCTGCAGGATGACCAGGGCGATGGCCGCGAACGGCACGCCCACGTAGAAGCACCAGCGCCAGCCGAGCCACGAGGTGTCGGTGATGACGCCGCCGAGCAGCGGGCCGCCGACGGTGGCCACCGCGAAGGTGGCGCCGATGTAGCCGGAGTAACGGCCGCGCTCGCGCGGCGGGATCATCGCGGCGATCACGATCTGGGAGAGCGCCACCAGACCGCCGGTGCCGATGCCCTGGATCACGCGGAAGGCGATCAGGGTCCCGGTGTCCTGCGAGAGGCCGGCCAGCGCCGAGCCGATCACGAAGATGATCAGGGATATCTGGACCAGCAGCTTCTTGCTGAACAGGTCGGCCAGCTTGCCCCAGATGGGGGTGGTGACCGCCATCGACAGCATGGCGGCGGTGACGACCCAGGTGTAGGCGCTCTGGGTGCCGTCGAGGTCGCGGATGATCTCGGGAAGGGCGTTCGACACGATGGTCGACGACAGCATCGCGACGAACATGCCGAGCAGGAGGCCCGCGAGGGCTTCCATGATCTGGCGGTGTGTCATCGGTGCGGCACTGTCGGAGGCAGGGGCGGGCGCCCCGTGCTTGGCGTGGCCGCCCCGCACACCGGTCGGTGTGGTCGTAGCCAATGGAATCCTTGTCCTTTACGCAGGTGTTGCGGGTATCGCGGAAGTCGTGGGTGCTGCGGCGGTGGGCGACGCAGCGGGGAGTGCGGTGCAGTCGAGCGGCGCGGACGTCCAGGAACGGCAGTCGCCGAAGCTGCTCCGCAGGCGGGCGAGCATCGCGTTGAGCTGTCCGACCTCGTCGTCGGACCAGTCGCCGAGGGTGTCGGCGAGGAACTCGGTGGTGTGCCGGGAGAGCTCGTCCAGGACGGACCTGCCGGCCGGAGTGAGGCGGAGGATGCGGGACCGCTTGTCGCCCGGGTCGGGCGAGCGGTCGATCCAGCCGCGTTCGGCGACATGGGCGACATGTCGACTGGTCACCGACATGTCGATGGCCATCAGCTCGGCGAGCCGGCTGAGCCGCATCTCGCCGTTCCGGTCGAGCAGGGTGAGGACGGCGGCGGAAGCGGGCGGGCACTCCAGGGGCAGGATGCGGGCCAGCCCCCGTTTCACCGCTCCGAAGGCGCTGAGCTGGCGGGCCAGTTCCTCGTACTGACTCTGTGCGGCCACGGCACCTCCTTGAACCTTCATCCACATCTTGTTGCTTAGGGCAACCATATGAGTAGATGGTTGCTTCAGACAAATTAATTTCGGGCCTCTGGGGCAAAGGAATCCAAAAGGCTCTCCGATCGGCCGGTCAAGCGCTCCGCGGGGGCGCGTAAAGCCGCAGCTCAGTACATATGGGCGCTTGGGCTGTCGCCGAGGGGCCCACCTTCGCTAGGGTCTCGCGCATGGCACACAACCCCCACGCCCCCCAGGGCCAAGGTCCCGAGGGCAGCTACGACCCGGCGGGCAGCACGCAGATGTTCCGCGCGTTCGTGGACGAGGAGCCCGCCCAGCAGGGCCGCTCGCAGCCGGCCGCGCAGGCCTCGGGCCCGAAGACCGGACTGATCGTCGCGATCGTCGCCGTCGTGGTCGTCCTGGCCGCGGTGGCCTGGCTCGCGCTCGGCTAGTCCCCTTCTTTACGTCCGCTACTTCCAGGTGGCGGAGACCCGCCGGGTCTCCACGTGCATCCCCAGCGGCACCCGCCAGGCATCCACACAGACGGTGTACGTCACGCTCCTGGCCGCTCCCGGCCCGATGGGTCCGGGCAGCGGCTGGGACGACGTGCGCGTCCCCCAGTCGATCCCGAGCGCACCGATGATGTGCGTCGCGAACGTGACGGTGCCCGAACGCACCGCGGTTCCCCCGGAGTTGCGCAGCGAGACGCTCACCTTCTCGCACCACCGCCGGTCCGCATCGCCGCGCACCGGCGAGCTCACGGTGAGGGCGGCGGGGGAGGGTGGCTCGGGCTGCGAAGGCTTGGACGGAGGGGGTTGCGGGGGCTGTGATCCCGGCGGCCGGGTACGGCCGGGGCCGGGCGCACCGCTGCCGCTGCCGTCACCTCCTGCGGGAGGGTCCCCTGCCGGAGTGCTCCCCGCGGGATGACGGCCGGAGTCCTGACCGCCGGCACCGGAGCCGGTCCCCGGGGTCGTACCACCGGCGAAGCCGCCCGCGGCGGAACCCGCAGCGCCGGAGCCGGGAGCTCCGGAGTCCGGACCGGCAGAGCCCGAAGTGCCGGATCCCGGCGCCGTCGGGGCCGAACCGCCGGGCGCCGAAGATGAGTCGGGCACCGCGGGGTCGAGCGGCACCAGCTCGACCCTGCCCTCGGGCGGCACGGCCTTCGTCGGAGCCCCTTCGGACCCCGCTCCGACCGCACCCACCGCGACGAATCCCTTGTCGGCCCCGCCGTCGCCGCCGACGGCCAACCAGCCGCCGAGGCACAGCGCGACCGCACAGGACCCTACCGCCACACTCCTGCGTCGCATCGCGCCAGTCTGGCTGACGCTCCGTCAAATAACCAGACCGGTCGGCGACTTGGAGCCGTCAGTCGGCGATCAGCCCTTCCCTGAGCTGCGAGAGGGTGCGGGTGAGCAGACGGGAGACGTGCATCTGGGAGATGCCGACCTCCTCGCCGATCTGGGACTGCGTCATGTTCGCGAAGAACCGCAGCATGATGATCTGGCGCTCGCGCGGCGGGAGTTTGGCCAGCAGCGGCTTCAGCGACTCGCGGTACTCGACGCCCTCCAGGGCGGTGTCCTCGTATCCGAGGCGGTCCGCGAGGGAGCCCTCGCCGCCGTCGTCCTCGGCGGAGGGTGAGTCCAGTGAGGAGGCCGTGTACGCGTTGCCGACCGCGAGGCCGTCGACCACGTCGTCCTCGGACACGCCCAGTACGGCGGCGAGTTCGGGAACGGTGGGCGAACGGTCCAGCTTCTGGGCGAGCTCGTCACTGGCCTTGGTGAGGGCGAGGCGCAGCTCCTGGAGGCGGCGCGGCACCCGGACCGACCAGGACGTGTCGCGGAAGAAGCGTTTGATCTCGCCGACGACCGTCGGCATCGCGAACGTCGGGAATTCCACGCCACGTCCGCAGTCGAAGCGGTCGATCGCCTTGATCAGGCCGATGGTGCCGACCTGGACGATGTCCTCCATCGGCTCGTTGCGCGACCGGAAGCGCGCCGCGGCGTACCGCACGAGCGGCAGGTTGAGCTCGATGAGGGTGTCGCGTACGTACGTGCGTTCCGGGCTGTCCTTGTCGAGGACGGCGAGCCGCAGGAACAGGGAGCGGGACAGCGTGCGGGTGTCGAGTGCTTCCGGCTGGGTGACGATCGGCGGAGCCTGTGCGGGCACGGGCTGGACCGGAATCACAGGGATCGCCGGAGCACGGTCGAGCATGTCGGGCGCATCCTTGATGAGCACCTTCGAACTGCCCTGTTCTACGGACATGCCACCCCCTCTTAGGGTCGCGGACGGTAGCGGCAGACGCTTCCCGTCGGAGGAAGCAGCCTCCACCTGAATACCGGAGGCGGAGCTGCGGCAAACGCGGTTCCAGCAGAATGTCACATGTCGGCAACACGCTGTAGCGCCAAGTCGACAAATACATGCAGGAAAGAGGGGGTCTGCGGCATTTCTGCCCCCAGCAGGTTCCAGCTGGTTCTACCCGCGAGGGTTACGCCTCGATCCGATTTGCGGACCTCAGGCGTGCGAAGCTGCGGGCGAGCAGCCGGGACACGTGCATCTGGGAAACGCCCAGCTCCGCGCTGATCTGGGACTGCGTCAGGTTGCTGTAGTAGCGCAGCATCAGGATCCGCTGCTCACGCTCCGGGAGCTGTACGAGGAGGTGCCTGACGAGGTCCCGGTGCTCGACCCCGGCGAGCGCCGGGTCCTCGTACCCGAGGCGGTCGAGCAGGCCGGGCAGGCCGTCGCCCTCCTGGGCGGCTTCGAGGGAGGTCGCGTGGTAGCTGCGCCCCGCCTCGATGCAGGCGAGCACCTCCTCCTCGGTGATCTTGAGGCGCTCGGCGATCTCGGCGGTCGTGGGGGACCGGCCGTGCGCCGTGGTGAGGTCCTCGGTGGCGCCGTTGACCTGCACCCACAGCTCGTGGAGGCGGCGGGGCACGTGCACGGTGCGGACGTTGTCGCGGAAGTACCGCTTGATCTCGCCGACGACGGTCGGCATCGCGAAGGTGGGGAACTGGACGCCGCGGTCCGGGTCGAAGCGGTCGATCGCGTTGATCAGCCCGATGGTGCCGACCTGGACGACGTCCTCCATCGGCTCGTTGCGGGACCTGAAGCGGGCGGCGGCGTACCGCACGAGGGGGAGGTTGGCCTCGATGAGCGCGGCCCGCACCCGGGAGTGCTCCCCGCAGCCGGGGGTCAGGCTCTTGAGCTGGCCGAACAGCACCTGGGTGAGGGCCCGGGTGTCGGCGCCGCGGGTGCGGGCGGCGGGGGTGCCGGGGATCCGCTCGGGGGTCTCGACGAGCGGGGGTTCCTGGAGCGGCGTCCCGGAGGCGGCTGCCCCTTCGGGTGAGGTCCCCTGGTGGGGCGGCGCTTGCGGAGCAGTACTGGCCGGCACAGTCACGCCACCCCTTTTTCGGTCGCTACCTGGACACTTCACTCAACTCATCCGTCAAAAGCGGTCATAGCATCACAAGACATGTGCACTGTGTGCAAGCACCGTATAACGCCGTGTTGAGGGCAAGTTGGGGCATATGCATGCAAAAACCCCGCATCGATGGGATGCGGGGCCGGGCGTTTCTCCGTCGCTCTCGGGGGCGCCGGGACGCGGTGGACGGGCTAGAAGGGGTAGTCCGCGATGACCCAGGTGGCGAACTCGCGCCACTGTCCCGCGGCGGCCTGGTGGGCCGGGTGCTCGATGTAGCGCTTCAGCGCATCGACGTCCGCGACGGCCGAGTTGATGGCGAAGTCGTACGCGATGGGGCGGTCCGTGATGTTCCAGGCGCACTCCCAGAACTCCAGCTCCGGAACGACGCCTTCGAGTGCGGCGAACGCCTCGGCGCCGGCCTGCACGCGCTCTTCGTCGCGGGAGACGCCTTCATTGAGCTTGAAGAGGACCAGATGGCGGATCACGGGGGCACTCCTTGGGGGAGAGGAGCGGCCTTGGTCGGGCGTACGGGACTACTCGTCGGGCGTACGGGCTACTTCACGAGGTTGGTCATGAACGAGCCGATCCCCTTGGCCGCGTCGGACAGGCCCTGGAAGCCTAGCCCGACCATGTTCGCCGCCTTTTCGGGGGAGGTGATGATCGTGTACAGCACGAAAACGACCACGATGTAGAGAATGGCCTTCTTGATGTCCACGCCCAGACCCTCCCCTGTGGTCCCCGCCGAGCAGTCGCGAGAGTCTAACCGTACGACCTGGCAACTCCAGTGGCGGAACGCGGGCACTCACCCACACCTTTGAGAGAACTCCGCAGTTCTTCACCCGTGCTTTAAGGACCAACGGCCCGCCCTTGCGGGCCTTTCGGCGGGGATGTCCAGGTTGTACGGGGCGCAGGATTGTCTCTGAGCCCGGAGGGATCTGGCAGGAATCCACCGGGTGAGGAACGGGACCTCGATGCGGGGTCCGCGCCGCGCACTCCCCCGATTGCGGCCGGACTTCGAGGACCGTTCTCGTCGGGGGAAGCGGCTTGTCCCCCCGATGCCGCTTCCCCCGTCCTCCTCGTAAG
>NZ_JBSGZD010000177.1:0-16763 GCF_053610825.1 Streptomyces sp. NPDC054863
CCTCAGCTGCGTGCGCACTCCTAGATGAAGGAGTTGATCTCGATCGTCTCGGTGCGGCCGGGGCCGACGCCGATGGCGGAGATCGGGGCGCCGGACATCTCCTCCAGGGCCTTCACGTACGCCTGCGCGTTCTTCGGCAGGTCGGCGAAGGTCTTGGCCTTGGTGATGTCCTCGGACCAGCCGGGGAGCTTCTCGTAGATCGGCTTCGCGTGGTGGAAGTCGGTCTGCGAGTACGGGAGCTCCTCGACGCGCTTGCCGTCGATCTCGTACGCGACGCAGACGGGGATCTCTTCCCAGCCGGTCAGCACGTCCAGCTTGGTGAGGAAGAAGTCCGTCAGGCCGTTCACGCGGGTCGCGTAGCGGGCGATCGGGGCGTCGAACCAGCCGCAGCGGCGGTCACGGCCGGTGGTGACACCGCGCTCGCCACCGATGCGGCGCAGCGCCTCGCCGTCCTCGTCGAAGAGTTCGGTCGGGAAGGGGCCGGCGCCGACTCGCGTCGTGTAGGCCTTCAGGATGCCGATGACGCGGCTGATCTTCGTCGGGCCCACGCCCGCACCCGTGCAGGCGCCGCCCGCGGTCGGGTTCGAGGAGGTGACGAAGGGGTACGTGCCGTGGTCGACGTCGAGCAACGTGCCCTGGCCGCCCTCGAAGAGGACCACCTTGTCGTCGTCCAGCGCCTTGTTGAGGATGAGGGTGGTGTCGGCGACGAAGGGCTTGATCTGCTCCGCGTACTGGAGCATCTCCTCGACGATCTTCCCGGCCTCGATGGCACGGCGGTTGTACAACTTGGTGAGCAGCTGGTTCTTGGTCTCCAGCGCCGCTTCGACCTTCTGGATGAGGATCGACTCGTCGTAGAGGTCCTGAACGCGGATGCCGGTGCGGTTGATCTTGTCGGCGTAGGTCGGGCCGATGCCGCGACCGGTCGTACCGATCTTCCGCTTGCCGAGGAACCGTTCCGTCACCTTGTCGACCGTGACGTTGTACGGCGTGATCAGGTGCGCGTTTCCGCTGATCAGAAGCTTGGACGTGTCGACGCCGCGGTCGTTGAGACCACTCAGCTCGGAGAGCAGGACGGCGGGATCGACGACGACACCGTTTCCGATGACCGGCGTGCACTCAGGAGAGAGGATTCCGGAAGGGAGAAGATGCAGCGCGTACTTCTGGTCGCCTACGACAACCGTGTGGCCGGCGTTGTTGCCGCCCTGGTAGCGCACTACATAATCGACGGATCCACCGAGCAGGTCGGTGGCCTTTCCCTTGCCTTCGTCACCCCACTGAGCACCGAGCAGCACAAGTGCGGGCACAGGCGTACACCCCTTCCGGGCGGGGCATGTCCAAGGTCAGGGGCGTGCGCGATGACGTGCGTCAACGACTGTGTCGACGTGCATCGCGTGCCTTGACCGCTGAACCGCTGCCCCGGAATAGACCAAGCCCCTGGCGCAATAGCGCAAGGGGCTCTTGCACAAAGATGCTACCCGAGGAAGGACCGAGGTGTCGGCTCCCGACCAGCTCATGGTGGTCATCGACCCGGTCGCCCGGCGCATGGACGGCGAGTCCGTGCGCATCGCGAAAGATGTGTTGTGCGCCGGGGCGCGCGCCAAGATTTGTCTTCCCGAGTCCCCCGAGGAGTTCGCGCGGGCTCTCGCCCGCCGGGGCAGTCGGCGTCCGGTGGTGATCGGCGACGACCGGACGCTGCTGCGGACGGTGGGCCTGCTGCACCGGGAGAGGGAGCTGGCGGACGGCGGCCCGGTGGGGATGGTTCCGGTGGGTCAGACCGTCTCCCTCGCCCACTCCCTGGGCGTTCCGACGGACACGGTCGCGGCGGCGCGGGCGGTCCTGGACGGAACGGTTCGCCGCCTCGACCTGCTGGTCGACGACAGCGACGGAGTGGTGCTCGGCGGACTGCGGGTACCGGGGGCGGTCGCCGCGGCCCCGCCGCCGGGGTGGTCGCCGTGGACCGCCTGCCGCTCGCTCGTACGGACGCTGGTGCGGCCCGCGCCGCCGCAGCGGCTGCGGACGTACCGGCTGCGGGTGGAGGCGGACGGGGTGCTGCTGAGCGACCTGGACGAGCCGGTGGAGGGGGTCACGGTACGGGCGCGGTACGGCCGGGCGGAGGTGGTGGTGGTGGTCCGGGACTCGGCCGCCGATGCCGTCCGTGCCGCCGCTGCCTCAGCCGCCACCGCCACCGCCGCCGCCGCCGACGACGACGGCAGCAGCAGCGACGGCGACGGAACCCGCAGCAGCAACGGCCGGGTGACGGCGGAGGCCCTGACGGTCACCATCTCGGGCCCGGACTTCCGCTACCGGGCCGACGAGGTGGTCGGCGGCCCGGTACGGACCCGGACCTGGACGGTGCGGGAGGGGGCCTGGGGGCTGGTGGTGCCGGGGGTCCCCTAGGGGCGCGGGGCCGTTCCGGACATGCGGCTCCGCCGCGTGGGCGCGACCAGCCACGACGGAGCCGCGGACGGCCACCGGCGGCGCAGGGCGCGTCCGGCGGAAGCGCTAGGACCCGTCCTGCCCCGGTTCCGCCCGGAGTGCGCGCCAGCGGTCCATCATGAGGGGGATTTCCTTCTTGACGAAGGCGAAGAAGTCCGCTGATTCCGCGATCCGGCGGCCCGCCGGGCTGTCCGGGCCGAGGAGTTCGGCGCCTTCCAGGAGGACCGCCTCCCAGCGGATCAGGACCTGGTCGCGGCGGCCGAAGGCTTCGTACCAGAGCTGGTCGTGCAGGAGGTAGCGGTCGCGGCGGGTGCCCGGTTCGCGCTCGCGGCGGACCATGCTGACGTGGGAGAGGTAGCGGACCGCGCCCGACACCGCGGCCGGGCTGATCCGTAGCTGCTCGGAGAGTTCCGTCGAGGTCATGGCGCCGGTGTCCGAGGCGAGCAGGGCGGCGAAGACGCGGGCCGCCATCCGCTGCATGCCCGCGTCCGTCATCTCGCCGGCGAAGCGCTCCACGAAGCGCGACACGGCTTCCTCGTGGCGGCCCGTCGACTCCTCGTGACGATCCGCCGAGGTGGGCTCTGTTTCGTTGTCGCTGGTCACTGGCACATCGTCTCCCCTGCTCGACCGTTCACCAGAGTTTATATGCTTCCTTAACTTCACAAATTTGTGAAGAGCGCGTACGTTCAGAAGCATGACCAACGCAATCAGCGTGGCCGGACTGCACAAGTCGTTCGGCAGGACGCATGCACTGGACGGCCTGGACCTCGAAGTCCGGGCGGGCGAGGTTCACGGCTTCCTCGGACCCAACGGGTCGGGGAAGTCCACCACCATCCGGGTCCTCCTCGGACTGCTGCGCGCCGACTCGGGCGCGGCGCAGCTGCTGGGCGGCGACCCCTGGCAGCACGCGGTCGCACTGCACCGGCGGATCGCGTACGTACCCGGGGACGTCACCCTGTGGCGCAACCTGTCGGGCGGTGAAGTCATCGACCTGTACGGGAAGTTGAGGGGCGGTCTCGACCCGGCGCGCCGGGCCGAGCTCGTCGCGCGGTTCGAGCTGGACCCGACCAAGAAGGGGCGTACGTACTCCAAGGGCAACCGGCAGAAGGTCGCACTGGTGGCGGCCTTCGCGGCACGGGACGTCGATCTGCTGATCCTGGACGAGCCGACCAGCGGTCTCGACCCGCTGATGGAGTCCGTCTTCCAGCGGTGCGTGGCGGAGGCCAGGGAGGACGGGCGGACCGTGCTGCTGTCCTCGCACATCCTGAGCGAGGTGGAGACCCTCTGCGACCGGGTCAGCATCATCCGGCAGGGGCGGACCGTGGAGACGGGTTCACTGACGGAGCTGCGGCACCTCACCCGTACGTCGATCACGGCCGAGCTGGCGTCCGCGCCGAACGGGGTGACCTCACTGCCCGGCGTGCACGACGTCGACGTACAGGGCAACCGGATCCGCCTCCAGGTCGACACCGACAAGCTGGACGCGGTGCTCGGCTCGCTCACCGCGTCGGGGGTGCGGTCGCTGACGAGCACGCCGCCGACGCTGGAGGAGCTCTTCCTGCGGCACTACAGCGAGGGCAACGAGGGCCTCGACGAGGAGGTGGCGGCGCGATGACCACGATCACGGCCACTCCCGCCGGAGGGCGTCAACTCGCCGGCACCGGAGCTCTGTTGAAGCTGGCGCTGCGCCGGGACCGGGTCATGATGCCGGTGTGGGTGCTGGTCCTGGGCCTCACCATGACGAGTGGGGCGGGGACCGTCGAGGGGCTGTACGCAACGGCCGCCGAGCGCGCCGAGGTGGCCGGTTCGATGGCCGCGAGCAGCTCACTGCGCGCACTGTACGGGCCGGTCTTCGACCCGTCGGTGGGCGGTCTGGTGGCCTGGCGGCTCGGCGGGTTCGTGGCGCTGATGGCGGGCGCGATGAGCCTGGTCGTCGTCGTACGGCACACCAGGGAGGAAGAGGAGACCGGGCGCCAGGAGATGCTCTCGGCGGCCATGGTCGGCCGCCGGGCCTCCCTGACGGCGGCGCTCCTCGCCGCACTGATCGCCAACGCGGCACTCACCCTCCTCACCGTCGGCGGGCTCGCCTCGTCCACGGGCGACACGGGCGGGGCGCTCGCGCTGGGTCTTGCGATCGGCGCGACGGGGATGCTCTTCGCGGGGGTCGCCGCGGTGACGGCGCAGCTCAGCGAGAGCGCACGGCTCGCGAAGGGCCTCGCGGTGGCGGTCCTGGGCGCCTCCTTCGTCCTGCGCGCGGCGGGCGACGCGGCGACCGCCGACGCCTCCTCCGTACTGAACTGGATCTCGCCGCTCGGCTGGACGGAGAACGTCCGGCCGTACGGCGACGAGCGGTGGTGGGTGCTCGGGCTGCTGGTGCTGGGCGCGGCGGCGTCGGCGCTGGGGGCACAGGCCCTGGCCGGGCGGCGGGACGTCGGCATGAGCTTCCTGCCCGCACGGCCGGGACCTGCCGCCGGGCGGCTGTCGTCGGCGTACGGGCTGGCCTGGCGGCTGCAGCGCGGGAGCGTGGCGGCGTGGGTGGCCGGGTTCCTGCTGTGCGGGCTGCTGTTCGGCGGGATGGCGGACGGCGTGACGGACCTCGTCGGCGGCAACGCGCAGACCGCCGAGATCTTCCAACGGATGGGCGGGCAACAGGGGTTGAGCGAGGCGTTCCTGGCGGCGATGGTCGGGATGCTGGGGATGGTCGCGGCGCTGTACGTCGTCGGGTCGGTCCTGCGCCTGCACGGCGAGGAGACCTCGCAGCGGGCGGAACCGGTGCTGGCGGGGGCGGTGGGTCGGCTGCGGTGGGCGGCCGGACACCTGGTCATCGCGTTCGGCGGGGCCGTGGTGGTGCTGCTCGCGGGCGGCCTCGGGCTGGCCCTCGGACACGGGCAGGACTTCGGGGCGGTGCTGGGGGCGTGCCTGGTGCAGGCGCCGGCGGTGTGGGTGCTGGGCGGGCTGGCAGTGCTCCTCCACGGGTTCCTGCCGCAGTTCGCCCCGGCCGCCTGGGGAGTGACCGGGCTGTGCCTGGCGGTGGGCTGGATCGGGCCGGTCCTCGACCTGCCGTCCACGCTGATGAACCTCTCGCCGTTCGGGCACCTGCCGAAGATGCCGGGCGGGGAGATGGGGTGGATGCCGGTGACGGTGCTGGGGGCGATCGCGGTGACGCTGGTGGCTGCCGGGCTGGTGGGGGTGCGGAGGAGGGACGTGGGGTAGGGGGGTCGCGGGCTGCTGGGCGCGGGCGGGGCGGGAGCCTCGCCCTCCGCCGGGGGGCCTCACACCGTTTCGGTGAGGTCCTTCGCGTAGTAGTCGATCGCCGCTCGGTACTGCCGTACGCCCGGGTCGTCGCTGCTCGCCGTGAGCAGGTGGAGCAGGAGCTGCATTCCCTCGTGGGCCTCGCCCACGTTGTAGAGGGCCATCGCGAGGAAGGTCCGCAGCGCGCCGTCGGCCGGGAACTCCTCGGCCCCGGCCCGCAGGGTCCGTACCGCCTCCTCGTACCGGCCGAGAATCCGGTACGTACTGCCGAGTCCCAGCAGTGCGCCGCGCCGGTCGGCGGCGGAGAGTTCGCCGGTCAGAGCCTTCTCGTAGAAGGGCGCCGCCTCCGCCTCAAGGCCGAGCCGGTCGTGCGCCCACGCCGTCTGGTAGGCGATCTCCGCGTCCTCGGGGAAGCGCTCGCCCAGCGCGAGCAAGCGCAGGCGGGCCTCCTCGGTGCGGTCCGCCGTGCGCAGGGCGACGGCTTCGGCGAGGAGGGAGTCGCGGTCCTGGGGAGTGGTCATGGGGGCATGATCGCAGGGGGTGGCGGGTCAGCGGACGAACTTCTTCAGGATCTCCGTGTTCAACTCGATGCCCACCGGGTCCGGCAACGTGATCATGACACCGAAAGCCACCTTGTGGACGTCTCCGTACTTGCCACGCTCCTGGTCCGGCTGACTGAACACCGTGACCTCGCAACTGTCCCGGTCGATGAGCAGATACACCGGGATGCCCGCTGCGGCGTAGGCCGAGGGCTTCTCCACACGATCCCGGTGGTCGGTGTCCGAGTCGTACGAGGTGATCTCGACCGTCATCAGCACACCTTCCGGATCGGCCCAGTCCGGTTGCCCCGCGAAGTGCGCGATCGGAGCCAGGGTTCCGTCCGGGCGAGCACGCCCGTTGCGGTACGTCTCGACCTTCAGCCCCTGTGTGGGGTCCAGGTCGAGTTCGGGCCGCATCTGCATGCACTGGCGCAACAACCACATGGTGATCGCACCGTGGTCCCCGTCTGTCACCTTCTTGGCCCCGATCCGCCCGGCGATGAATTCCAGCCTGACGGTTTCGGACTCCACGGCGGCGAACTTCTCGAACTCGTCGACCGTCATCTTCGCCATGCGCTCAGCCATGGTTGTCATGGTGCCCCTCCTGCCAGGTGAGCACCAGTGTGGCGAGCCCGTACAGCAGTCGGGCGCAATGCCGGTCGATTCATCCATCCGAGTGAGACAGCCCCCTACCCCGGCCTCACCAGCCGCGCCTCGTACGCGAAGACCGCCGCCTGGGTGCGGTCCCGCAGGCCCAGTTTGACCAGGATCCGGCTCACGTGGGTCTTGATCGTGGACTCGGCGACGACCAGGCGGGAGGCGATCTCGCCGTTGGAGAGGCCGTGGGCGATGAGGACGAGGACCTCGGTCTCGCGGTCGGTGAGTTCGCCGATCTGGGCGAGGGCCGCGGGCTGCCGGACGGCCGGTTCGGTGATCTTGGAGAACTCGGCGATCAGGCGCTTGGTGACGGCGGGCGCCAGCAGCGCGTCGCCGCCCGCCACCACCCGTACGCCTTCGGCGAGCTGACGGGCGGAGGCGTCCTTGAGGAGGAAGCCGGACGCTCCGGCGCGCAGCGCCTGGTAGACGTACTCGTCGAGGTCGAAGGTGGTCAGGACGAGCACCTTGGCGTCCGCGTTCGCTGCGACGATCGCGCGGGTCGCCTCGATGCCGTTCAGCTCGGGCATCCGGATGTCCATCAGGACGACGTCCGGGTGCAGGGCCGCGACCTGGGCGATCGCCTGGCGGCCGTCGACCGCCTCGCCGACGACCTCGATGTCGGGCATCGCGTTGAGGAGGACGGAGAAGCCCTCGCGGACCATCATCTGGTCGTCGACGATCAGCACGCGGATGCCTTCGGCGGAGGAGGGGGCGCTCATGCGGTGGCCTCCCGGCCCTGCGGTGCGGCGTCCTCGACGGCCGGGGGCTGTGCCGGGACGTGCGCCGGCACCGCGTCCCGTACGGTCCCCTGCTCGGCCGTCGCCACCGGTACGAACACCGTCACCTCGAAGCCCCCTTCCGCCGTCGGCTCCGCCGTCATCTCGCCGTCCAGCATGGCGACCCGCTCCCGCATGCCGGTCACCCCGTGCCCGGCGCCGGGCGACGGCGGGGCGTCGGTCGTGCCCGGGCCGTTCACCACGCGCAGGCCGAGGCCGCCGAGTACGTAACCGACCTCGACCCGGGCGGACGCCCCCGGTGCGTGCCGCAGCACGTTGCTCAGTGCTTCCTGCACGATCCGGTACGCGGACAGCTCGACGCCCTGCGGGAGTTCGCGGACCGCGCCCGTGGTGGCCTGTTCGACGTCCAGGCCCGTGTCGCGGACGTTGGACAGGAGGCGGCTGAGGTCGGCGAGCCGGGGCTGCGGGGCGTCGGGTGCCTCGTAGTCCGATGCCCGTACGACGCCCAGGACGCGGCGGAGTTCGGTGAGGGCGGCCACCGCGTTCTCACGGATCGTGGCGAAGGCCTGCTCCAGTTCGGGCGGCGGGTTCTGCACCCGGTAGGGGGCGGCCTCCGCCTGGATGGCGACCACCGACATGTGGTGCGCGACGACGTCGTGCAGCTCGCGGGCGATGGTGGTGCGCTCTTCGAGGAGGGTGCGGCGGTCGCGTTCCACCGCGGTGACGGACTTCTGGGCGACGACCTCGCGCTGGCCGGCCCGGCGGATGTGGACGAGGGACACGGCGAGGAGGAGGAAGGCCGCGGCGACGAGGACCTGCGGATCGTTGTAGTGGTAACCCGACTCCCGGCCCCCGGCGACGACCAGCACGCTGTAGACCGCGGCGATCCCCCACATCCAGACAGCCGTCCTCGGCCGGGTCCTCGCGGCGACGACCGTCATCACGACGAGCATCGCGGCGACACTGCCGGGCATCCAGGGCCAGCCGCCCTGGTAGCCGCCGAAGCCTCCCGTGAGGAGGGCCGCCAGCAGACAGGTCCACCAGGCGAGCACCGGGCGGATGAGCGTGAGGGCGACCGGGACCGCGCTGAAGAGGCCGAAGACCATGCCCTCGATCCCGTCGTCCACCGACTCGTAGCCGATGGCGAAGGTGATGAGCGCCCAGCCGAGGACGAGTGCGTGCACGGACCAGCTCGCGGGCGCCCGTATCCGCCCGGGAAGCCTCCCCAGCACCGGCCCGTCCGTCGGCAGCGGCGGCAGCGGCCGGAAGGCGAAGGGCGCGCGCAGGAGGTCTTCGCGCAGGCCCCGCAACGCCCGGAGGGCGAGGCGGAACTCGGGGCTGCGACTACGGCTGCGGGTGGAGGTCGTCTGGGTCACGTTCCCCAAGGTAGATCGGCGCGCGGGCCCCGTCGTCCGCCGGTGCGCCGACCTTTCCCGTCCCTCCCAAGTACTACGCGGACCCCCGCTCGGCGCGGAACGCCCCCGCGTGCTGGGCCGCCCACTCCTCGAAGCTCCGCGCCGGGCGCCCCGTCACGTCCGGGACGGTCGTGGCGACCGTGCGTCCCTCGACCGGGGTGTTGCCGTACATCTCCAGCATGAAGTCGATGGTCTCCCGCGGCATGCCCATCGACTCCATCCGCTGCACCGCCTGCTCCGGCGTCAGCTCGACGAGGCCGATCTCCGCGCCCCGCGCCCGGCCGAGGATGCGGACCTTGTCGCGCAGCGTGAGCACCTCAGGCCCCGTGATGACGTGCGCCTTCTCGTGGTGGCTGCCGTCCCGGGACAACAGGGCCACCGCCGCGACCGCCCCGATGTCGCCCTCGTGCACCATGGCGCTGGGCCGGTCCGCGTACGGCTCCTCGATGCGGCCGTCCGCCCGGATGCCGTCGGCCCAGAACAGCGCGTTCGACATGAACTCCACCGGCATCAACACCGTCCACTCCAGGCCGAGTTCATTGCCGCGCACCGCGTCCTCAAGGGGCGATGCGCCGCCGCCGTGCAGCACCGTCACCCGCCGCACGCCGGCCTTCGCGGCGAGGGCCAGCACCTCCTCGCCCGTGGCCAGCGGCGCGTAGTCCGCGCCGCCGAACACGATCAGGTGCACCGCGTCGACACCCTCCAGCGCGGGGGCGAGCGACGCCGGGGCGCCGAGGTCTCCCCGAACCACCTCCACCCCGGCCGGGAAGTCCGCCTTCGCGGGGTCCCGGGTGAGGGCGCGGACCGAGGCGCCGCGGGCGAGGAGTTCGGCGACGACCTGGCGGCCGACCGTTCCGGTGGCGCCGGTGACCAGTACCTTCTGCGGATCGCGTGCGTGCTCCGTGTTCGTCATGGGGTTCGTCATGGGAGACACGCTAGGAGGGCTTGCGGACAGCTTCGGTCCGCAAGCCGTCACCCGGTAGGCGAGTTGCGCGATCAGTAGGCGAGTTGCGCGATCTCCTCCGCGACCACCGCGCACGCGTCCGCCGCCGGGTCGATCAGCGGGAAGTGCCCCACGTCTTCGAGCAGCGTCAGCCCGACGACCTCGCCCGCACCGGCCGCCGCCTCCGCGTACGCCTCCGACACCTCGTGCGGGACCGTCGTGTCGGTGCGGCCCTGCACGACGGCCGTCGCGATGCCGGTGGGGAGGAGCGCGGCCGGGTCCGCGTACGGCTGCCGCTCCCCGTACAGCTCCTCCCCGCCGAGGAGCTGGGTGACGGCGCCGCCGCACACCCCCATCCGCACCGCCGTCGCGAAGTCCGCGACCGGGGCGAGCGCGACCACTCCCCGCAGCGGGGGCGGCGAGGAGAGGCGCCACGGCGAACCCTCCGGGAGGACGTGCCGGGCTGCCGCCCACAGGGCGAGGTGCCCTCCGGCGGAGTGCCCGGTCAGGACGGTGCGCCGGAGGTCCGCCTCGGGCAGCGCCTCCTTCACCAGGTGCGGCAGCGCGTCGAGGGCCGCCGCCACGTCGTCGAAGGTCTCCGGCCAGCGGCCGGCGAGGGGCCCGTCGGCATCCTGGTGCGGCAGCGAACTCCCGCGCCGGTACTCGACGTTGGCGACGGCGAAGCCGCGCCTGGCGAGGAAGTCGGCGAACGGCGTGATGTGCTGCCGGTCGTACGGCGCCCGCCACGCACCGCCGTGCAGGACCACCACCAGCGGTACGGACCCGCCGCCGGCGCCGCGGGGCGCATAGAAGTCGATCACCTGGTCGGGATGGTCGCCGTACGGAGCACTGGCGTCCGGTGCGACGGCGGGGAGCGTCGGCGGCTCGTCGAGCGGAAGCTCGGACGGCTCGTCCGGCAGGGGGACGCGCGGCATGACGGCTTCAACCTCCGGGCACTGGCGGGACGTTCGTACACCCTTGTCGATCATTAAGCGCGGACGCTACCAGGCACTTTGCACACGCGTGGCCACGCCGGAAGCCGTTCCCTCCGACGTGGCCACCCTGCGTGTACGGGCTACAGCACCTCGGTGAGCACGCGTGCCGCCCGCTCCGCGTCACCGAATCCGACGTACAGCGGAGTGAAGCCGAACCGCAGCACGTCCGGGTGACGGAAGTCCCCGACCACGCCCCGTGCGATCAGGGCCCGCATCACGTCGCCCGCGTCGTCGCAGCGGAGCGCGATCTGGCTGCCGCGTTCGGCGTGCGCGAGGGGCGTCACCACCTCCACCCGGCCTTCCGGCACATAGGCCCGTACGCACTCCACGAAGAAGTCCGTGAGGGCCAGCGACTTCGCTCGTACGGAGTCGACGCCGACGCCGTCCCAGACGCCGAGCGCCGTTTCGAGCGCCAGCATCGAGAGGATGTCGGGGGTACCGACCCGACCCCGCGCCGCGCCGTCGGCGGGGGTGTAGCCGGGTGTCATCCCGAACGGGTTCGCATGCCCGGTCCAGCCCGGCAGCGGAGAGTCGAAGCGGTCCTGGTGACGGGCGGCGACGTACAGGTAGGCGGGCGAACCGGGGCCGCCGTTCAGGTACTTGTACGTGCAGCCGACGGCCAGGTCCACGCCGTACGCGTCGAGCCCGACCGGGAGCGCACCCGCGCTGTGGCACAGGTCCCAGACGGCGAGCGCGCCCGCGTCGTGGATGGCGGCGGTCAGTCCGGGCAGGTCGTGGAGGCGTCCCGACCGGTAGTCGACGTGGTTGAGGAGCACGGCGGCGGTACGGGGCCCGAGGGCACCCGGCACCTCCTCCGGCCGCACCGGGCGCAGCGTGCGGCCGGTCATCCGGGCCGCGGACTCGGCGATGTAGCCGTCGGTGGGGAAGGTCGTCGCGTCGACGAGGATCTCGTCCCTGGACCCGTCCCCGGCCTCGTCCGCCAGCCGTACGGCAGCCACCAGCGCCTTGAAGACGTTGACGCTGGTCGAGTCGCCGACCACGATCTGCCCTGCGGCGGCTCCGACGAGCGGGGCGATGCGGTCGCCGATCCGCTCGGGCGCGGTCCACCAGCCGCTCTCGTCCCAGGAACGGATCAGCAGCTCGCCCCACTCCCTGGCCATCACGTCCTGGACGCGGCCGGGGACGGCGCGGGACAGCGCGCCGAGGGAGTTCCCGTCGAGGTAGACGAGGCCCTCGGGGAGGGTGAACAGCTCGCGGAACTTGGCGAGTTCGTCGGCTGCGTCGAGGGCGGCGGCTTGTTTCACGTGAAACATGACGACCTCGGGATCCGGGGAGGACACGGCGGGAGACGCGGCGGAAGGTACGCGGGAATCAGACATGGCTCCTCGCCGTCCACAGCTCGGGGAAGACGTTCTTCTGAGCGCGCTTCTCCAGCCACGCCACCCCGGCGGAGCCGCCGGTGCCGATCTTCGAGCCCATCGCGCGGCGCGTCGCCACCAGGTGGTCGTTGCGCCATCGCCACACGAGCTCGCCGACCTCGGTCAACGCCTCGCCGAGCACGACGAGTTCGGACTGCTGGACGCCGACCTCCTCGGTCCCGTACACCTGCGCCCAGACCGCCTCGACCTCGGGCGACGGTACGTACTTCTGCGCGAGGTCGCGGTCCAGGACCTCCTGCGGCACGGGCAGTCCGCGCCGGGCCAGGAGCCTCAGGACCTCGTCGTAGAGGCTGGGTTGGTGCAGCGCCTTCTCCA
Source organism: Streptomyces sp. NPDC054863 (assembly GCF_053610825.1). Lineage (NCBI taxonomy): Bacteria > Bacillati > Actinomycetota > Actinomycetes > Kitasatosporales > Streptomycetaceae > Streptomyces > Streptomyces sp. NPDC054863. The sequence continues at coordinate 12,690 of NZ_JBSGZD010000177.1, forward strand.
ACTCGGCGTGCACGCGGGGCGCTCCCCGGTGCGGCACGAGCATGGACGCGGCCTTGTCGCCGAGCAGGAACTCCATCCGCCGGTACATCGCCGACTGGAACCCGGAGCCCTCGCCGAGGGCGCTGCGGTAGGAGTTGAACTGGGCGGGGGTGAGGTTGGCGAGCGGCTTCCAGGAGGCGTTCAGGGCCTCCAGCTCGCGGGTGGAACGCTTCAGGGCGTCCAGCGCGACGGGTATCCGCTCCTCGCGCAGCGCGGTCGCCGCCGTCTCCCACTCGTGGACTATGACCGTGAACCACAGCTCCATGACCTGGGTGGTGACCAGGAAGACCATTTCGCCGGGGTCGTCGGAGAGAGGGTGCTGGAGGTGGGTGAGGACGTCCGCCTGGACGTAGTCCTCGTAGGGCGTGGTGCCCGCGAAATCGAGGTTCGGGGTCTCCGCACCTTCGCTTCCGGGCGCCTCGGGGGTTTGCGTCATCACTTGCTCCTCGACACGAACTTCCAGGTAGCGGTCCGCCCCTCCTTCGAAGGATTCCGGGCCCCGGTCCCCTGCTGCGCATCATAGGCGGGGGTGCCCCGGGATGCGCTTCAGAGGGTGGGGCCGGTCAGATACGCCCCGTTCGCGGCATAAGGCCAGGCATTGGAGCGGCATCCTTCCAGGCCCTTGATCTGCTGCATCATCACGGGCGCGGGCCGGCCGGCGCCGGGGCAGCCGAGGTGGCCGAGGCCCAGCGCGTGGCCCAGCTCGTGGTTGATGATCAGGTGCCGGTACTCGGCGGGCGGGCCCTCGAACTGCGGAGAGCCCTGCACCCAGCGGCGCAGGTTCACCACAACTCCCTTGCCGGTCTCGCAGTTGAGCTCGCCACCGGTGTCGAGGCCCGCCTCGCCGCACAGGCGGTCGGCGGTGTCGGGGGTGGCGATGCGGATCACGATGTCGGCTCGGCCCGCGACCAGTTGGAACTGGCCCCTGCCGTGCCTGGCCCAGCCGCGCGGGTGGGCGACGATCGCCTGGATCTCGGCGGCGGCTCTGTCGGGAGCGATCCCGCTGCCGTTCTCGACCTGCACCTGGTAGCGGCGCAGGGTGCTGCCGGAGCCGACGGGCCGGCCGGAGACACGGGCGGTGGCGAAGGTGCCGGATCCGGCCTTGGGGACGGGGGTGGCGGCCCCGCCGGAGGCGCGCTCGCGGCTCGGGGGGTCGGAGGAGACTTCGCCGGGGGCGGTGTCGGAGGCACCGGGGGTCCCGGAGGCGCCGGGGGTCGCGGGGGTCCCGGAGGCGCCGTCCGCCGCTTCCGTACTCCCGTCCGCCGCACCGGGTCTCCCGTCCGCTGCCCGCGGGGTGCCCTGCTTGTCGGCGCCGCCCTGCCAGGCGGCGACGGCGAGCCCGCCACCGCCGACGGCCGCGGCCACGCACAGCAGGGCCACGAAGACCCGTCCGCGCCGGGTGAGACGAGTGCCCTGCGGGCGGTTGTTGTTGCTGCTGCGGCTAATTCTGCGGCTGCTTATACGGCTGCGGCGGTCGGGCCGGGCGTACTCCCGGCGGTCGTCGCGCTGGCCCACGGCGGAGCCCTCCCCTGGTCTGCGTGACCGGCGGGTGGGGGGAGCGGGGCGGGTTGCCCCGAGTGCCGGTAACGATCATCGCTGCGGTTCGCCGATCGTACAGGCGTCCGACCGGGAGGCCGCCGGGATGCGCTCCCGGGGCGCGTGTCGCCGGGCGTGCTGCCCGTAAGCACCACGGCCGTACACACCTCGGCCGTACGCGCCTCGGCCGTCAGCACCACGGCCGTACGCACCTCGGCCGTCAGCACCACGGCCGTCAGCACCGCTGCCCGTACGCACCACTGCCCCCACGGCCTGTTTTCCACAGGCTGTGGGGGCAGCGAACCGGATGGTGTCCGTCCGGAACTTCTCAGCCCAGCGTGTCCGCCGCCAGCGCGGAGGAATCACGCAGGAAGGTCGAGCAGCGGTCGTACTCCTCCTGCTCGCCGATCGACTGCGCGGCACGGGCCAGTGCGTGCAGGGCGCGCAGGAAGCCGCGGTTCGGCTCGTGCTCCCACGGCACCGGGCCGTGGCCCTTCCAGCCGGCCCTGCGCAGCGAGTCCAGGCCGCGGTGGTAGCCGGTGCGCGCGTACGCGTACGACGCGATGACGCCGCCCTTCTCGAAGGCGTCGTCGGCGAGCTGCGCCCACGCCAGCGAGGACGCGGGGTACTTCGCGGCGACGTCGGCGGGCGCCGCACCGGACGCGAGCAGCTCGCGGGGCTCCGGGTCGTCGGGCAGGTGGGTCGGGGGCGGTCCCCCGAGGAGATCCTGGTGAATAGCCATGCCCCTAGTCTGCCTGCCCGCGGGGGTGCTCCGGGCGGTCAGGCGGTATGTCCGGGGCCGCGGTCCGGTTCCAGCGGCGGCGCAGCGACCGAGCAGTTCGTGCGGCACTGCGGCGGGTGCGCTGCGGGGCCCGGGTTCCGTACGGTGAGAAGGGCGATCAGCGCGCCCAGCACCAGCACCCCCGCGCACATCGGCATGGCCCGGTCGAAGGTCGCGCCGAACTCCGCCGCCGAGCGGTACGCGTCCGGGCCCATGCCCGCGAGCAGCGGCAGCGCGGCCACGGCGATGAGGCCCGCGGCGCGGGCGGCGGCGTTGTTGATGCCGGACGCGAGCCCGGCCCGCCCGGTGTCGACGGAGGCCAGCACGGTGGCGGTGAGCGGCGCGACCAGCGTCACCATCCCCATGCCCATCACCACGATCGCGGGCAGCACGTCCGTCACGTACGAGGACCCCACCCCGACCCGCAGCATCAGCAGCATCCCCGCCGCGCACAGCAGCGGCCCCACGGTCAGCGGGACGCGCGGCCCGATGCGCTGGGCGAGCGCTCCGGAGCGGGCGGACAGGAACAGCATCAGGACGGTCGTCGGCAGCAGCGCCGTGCCCGCCTGGAGCGCCGAGTACCCGACCACCACCTGCAACTGGAGGGCGGTCAGGAAGAAGAAGCCGCTGAACGCGGCGTACACGCACAGCGTGACGACGTTGATCGCGGTGAACTGCCGCGAGGCGAAGAGCGTCAGCGGCATCATCGGATCCGCCCGGGTCCGCTCCACGTACAAGAACGCCGCCGCCACGAGCACCCCACCCACCGCGCACCCCAGTACGACGGCCGACGCCCCGCCCGCCGGCGCCTCGATCAGCGCGTACGTCACCAGCCCCAGCGCGACGGCCGCGAGCACGGCCCCCAGCACGTCGAACCGGCCGTGCGCCTGCGGATCCTTCGACTCCGGTACGTGCCGGAGCGCGACCGGCACACAGAGCGCCGCCAACGGCACGTTGAGGAGGAACGCCCACCGCCACCCGGGCCCGTCCACCAGCCACCCGCCCAGGAACGGGCCGACGGCGGCCCCGATCCCCCCGAGCCCGGACCACAGCCCCACCGCCCTGGCGCGGTCGTCGGGATGGAACGAAGCCTGGATCAGCGCCAGCGAACCGGGGGTGAGCAACGCCCCGCCGATCCCCTGGAGGGCGCGGGCGGCCACCAGCACGGTCGCGTTCGGCGCGAGCCCGCACAGCAGGGACGCCACCGCGAACCACACCACCCCGACGACGAACACCTTGCGCCGCCCGTAGCGGTCGCCGAGCGCGCCGCCGAGCAGGATCAGCCCTGCCAGCGTCAGCATGTAGGCGTTGACGGTCCACTGGAGCCCGGCGAGGTCGGCCCCGAGGTCCTCGCCGATCCTGGGCAGGGCGACGTTCACGACCGTCGAGTCGAGCATCGCCATGCTGGAGCCGAGGACGGTGGTGAGGAGAACCCAGCGTCCGGTGGCACTGCCGACGCGGAGTCCGCCGGGGCTGTCGGATTTGGCCATACGGGGATCGTCCCCGCATCCCGAGCCTGCGGCCAGGCGAAGGGAGCGATCGGGGCGGAGCGGTCTCGCGGGTGCGCGGTCGCGGAGGGGCATGCCGCAGTGGGGGCCGCCCCCTTGCCCACCCGTCCCGCCCCCGGGGGCGGCCCCGCTGCCCAAGGAGGCTCGGGGGCTCGGGGCTCGGGGGCTCGGGGGGGGCTCGGGGTACGGGGCCGGCTGTGAGGGGCGCGG
>NZ_JBSGZD010000178.1:0-16716 GCF_053610825.1 Streptomyces sp. NPDC054863
CGCTCAGGTGTACGGGCCCCTCATTCGTTTGCAGTCACTTGCGCCCTGCCAACGCGCCCGATCTGACGATGATTCATATCGTGTGATCATGAGCCACGCACCCCGCACCCGGACGGTCCTGAGCTGCACCCTGCTGATCGCCTCCCTCGGGGCGGGGCTGACCGCATGCGGCGAGCCCCAGGGCAGCCCGCTCTCCTCGACGCCGTACGACGCGGCGCAGCAGGTCTCCTTCAACGGGCGGCCGGGCAGCACCGACGCCGACCCGGAGAAGCCCCTTGAGGTGACCGCCACCGGCAAGGACGGCCGGATCACCGACGTCACGGCCGCGGACGCCGCAGGACGCCAGGTGGCGGGCGAACTCTCCGCCGACGGGTCCCGCTGGCACTCCACCGCCCCACTGGCCGCAGGGGCCCAGTACACGGTCCGGGTCAGCACCGAGGACCGGGAGGGCGCCCCCGGCGTGCGCAGGCTCAGCTTCCGGACCGCCCCCGGCAAGAAGAAGCTGAAGGTCACCTTCGGCCCGGAGGCCGGCAAGTACGGCGTCGGACAGCCCCTCACCGCCGAACTCAGCGAGAAGGTCAAGGACCCGCGCGCCAGAGCCGTCGTGGAGCGGGCCCTCAAGGTCGAATCCAAGCCCGCGGCCGAGGGGTCCTGGTACTGGGTGGAGGACAACCTCCTGCACTTCCGCCCGCGTTCCTACTGGTCCGCAGGGAGCACGGTGAGGGCGTACAGCAACCTGGAGGGCATCAAGGTCGCCAAGGACCTGTACGGGGCCGCGTCGACGCCCCTGCGGATCAACATCGGCGACAGGGTCGAGGCCGTCACGGACGCCTCGTCGCACCACATGACGGTCAGGCGCAACGGCGAAGTGATCAATACCATCCCGGTGACCACGGGCAAGCCCGGCTACTCCACCCGCAACGGCGTCAAGGTCGTACTGGGCAAGGAGTACTTCGTACGGATGCGCGGCACCAGCATCGGGATCCCGACCGGCACCAGCGACTCCTACGACCTGCCGGTGTACTACGCGACCCGGGTCACCTGGAGCGGCGAGTACGTGCACGCCGCGCCCTGGTCCGTCGGCTCACAGGGCTACGCCAACGTCAGCCACGGCTGCACGGGCATGTCCACCGGCAACGCCGCCTGGTTCTACGAGACCGTCCGCGAGGGCGACATCGTCAAGGTCGTCGGCAGCTGGGGCGAGGAGATGGACCCCTTCGGCAACGGCTTCGGGGACTGGAACGTCCCCTGGAAGAAGTGGCGCAAGGGCAGCGCCCTGCTCGCCTCCACCGAGGAGCAGCGCGACCGCGTCCACGCCCCCCGCCTGCGCCCGCAGGTCTGAGCGGGGCCAGGGGGGCACGGGGAGACGGCGCGTGACACCGGGGACGTACGGCGGAGGTTCAGGCCCGTACGGCCGCAGTGGTGCCCGCGAGGCGCTCGCGCAGCAGGCCCGCCAGGGAGGCGGCGAAACCGACCGGCTCGACGGGGAGGGTCACCGCGGCCTCCGCACGGCTCCAGGTGGCCAGCCAGGCGTCCTGCGGACGCCCCATCAGGAGCAGCACGGGCGGGCAGTTGAAGACCTCGTCCTTGATCTGCCGGCAGACGCCCATGCCGCCGGCCGGGACGGTCTCGCCGTCCAGCACGCACACGTCGATGCCGCCCGCCTCCAGCGCCTTCAGTACGGCGGGCAGCGTGGCGCACTCCAGGAACTCGACCGGCGGTACGTCGGCGGCCGGCCTGCGACCGGCCGCGAGGCGCACCTGCTCGCGGGTGTTGGCGTCGTCGCTGTAGACCAGCACCGTGGCGGTCGGCTGCTGCATGGTTCCTCCGTGACGTCCGGTTACGCGGTGATCTGCGCGGTGTTCTCGGGGTTTTCAGGTCTCAACAGGCGGCCGGCGGGGCCGGTTCCGATGCGCGGATGCTACTCCGTCGCACCCCTCGTCCACACCGGTTCGTACGGTCCTTCGATGGGCCGTTCGGGCAGGACACACCCTCTTGACACTCCGAACGGCACCCCCCGGGGTGAGGGCGGGATAAGCGACCGACATAATGTCGGTCGTGGCGACAGCAACGACAGTAGATACCGGGCACGCGCACCCGTCGGTCAATCGACCGAACCTCACCAGCGTCGGAACCATCATCTGGTTGAGTTCCGAGCTGATGTTCTTCGCGGCCCTCTTCGCGATGTACTTCACCCTGCGATCGGTGACGGGTCCCGAGTTCTGGACGGAAAAGGCCTCGGCCTTGAACTTTCCGTTCTCGCTGACCAATACCTCGATCCTGGTGCTCTCCTCCCTCACCTGTCAGCTCGGCGTCTTTGCCGCCGAGCGGGGCGATGTGAAGAAGCTCAGGACCTGGTTCATCATCACGTTCGTGATGGGTGCGATCTTCATTGGCGGCCAGGTGTACGAGTACACCGAGCTGGTCAAGCACGAGGGCCTCTCGCTCTCGTCGGACCCGTACGGCTCGGTGTTCTACCTGACGACCGGCTTCCACGGACTGCACGTGACAGGCGGTCTCATCGCCTTCCTGCTGGTCCTCGGCCGGACATACGCGGCCAAGAGATTCACCCACGAGCAGGCGACAGCCGCCATCGTCGTGTCCTATTACTGGCACTTCGTCGATGTTGTCTGGATCGGCCTGTTCGCCACGATCTACATGATCAAGTAATCCGGGCGCACCAAGTTGGGCCCGGGCCCGAAACACTTCCCGCATCGACGCAGAAGATCCTGACACCGGGGTAATCCGTGAAAAAGCTCTCCGCACGACGACGCCATCCGCTGGCGGCGGTCGTCGTCCTACTCCTCGCGCTGGCGGCCACTGGGGGGCTGTACGCCGCGCTTGCGCCCGCGGGCAAGGCGCAGGCCGACGACACCTCCCAGTCCCTCGCCATTGAGGAGGGCAAGAAGCTCTACGCCGTTGGCTGCGCAAGCTGCCACGGAACCGGCGGTCAGGGCACCACCGACGGTCCCTCCCTCGTGGGCGTGGGCTCCGCCGCTGTGGACTTCCAGGTCGGCACCGGCCGTATGCCGGCGCAGCAGCCCGGCGCACAGGTGCCGAAGAAGAAGGTCATCTACACGCAGGCGCAGATCGATCAGCTCGCCGCGTACGTGTCCTCCCTCGGCGCCGGCCCGATCACGCCGACCGAAAGCCAGACCAACCCCGACGGCGCAGACGTCGGCAAGGGTGGCGAACTGTTCCGCACCAACTGCGCGCAGTGCCACAACTTCACTGGTGAGGGTGGCGCCCTGACGAACGGCAAGTACGCTCCGCCCCTGACGGACGTCTCGCCGAAGCACATCTACGAGGCCATGCAGACCGGCCCGCAGAACATGCCCTCCTTCCCGGACAGCACCATGCCGGAGAAGGAGAAGAAGGACATCATCGCGTACGTCAAGGCCGTGAACGGCGAAGAGACCCCGAGCCCCGGCGGCTTCGGACTGGGCAATCTCGGCCCGGTCAGTGAGGGTCTGTTCGCCTGGATCTTCGGTCTTGGTGCGCTCATCGCAGTTGCCGTCTGGGTCGCGGCCCACACCGCTAAGGCCAAGAAGTCATGAGTAGCCAAGAGAATCCAGAAGAGGCCCTGCCTGCTGAGCAGGGCGACGCGCACGGTGAGGTGGCGCGCCAGGACGATCCGTTCGCGGACCCGGGCCTGCCCGCGCACAAGCCGCGTATCCAGGACATCGACGAGCGTGCGGCCAAGCGGTCCGAGCGTGTGGTCGCGTTCCTGTTCACGCTGTCCATGCTGGCCACGGTGGCCTTCATCGCCTCCTTCGTGGCGTTCCCGATCGAGAAGATCGTGTACGTCTGGCCGCTGGGCCACGTGAGCGCGCTGAACCTCTCGCTCGGCCTGACGCTCGGCATCGCGCTCTTCTGCATCGGCGCGGGAGCGGTCCACTGGGCCCGCACCCTGATGTCCGACGTCGAGGTCGCCGACGAGCGTCACCCGATCGCGGCCGAGCCCGAGGTCAAGGCCAAGGTCATGGCCGACTTCAAGGCCGGTGCCCAGGAGTCCGCGATCGGCCGTCGCAAGCTGATCCGGACCACGATGTTCGGCGCACTGGCCCTGGTGCCGCTGTCCGGCGTCGTCCTGCTGCGCGACCTCGGTCCGCTGCCGGAGAAGAAGCTCCGCGAGACGCTCTGGGCGAAGGGCAAGCTGCTCATCAACCAGAACACGATGGAGCCGCTGCGCGCCGAGGACGTCGTCGTGGGTTCGCTCACCTTCGCCATGCCGGAAGGCCTGAAGGAGACCGACCACGAGTTCAACCAGGAGATCGCCAAGGCCGCCCTGATGATCGTCCGCATCCAGCCGGACGAGATCAAGGACAAGCAGCAGCGCGAGTGGGCGCACGAGGGAATCGTCGCGTACTCGAAGATCTGCACCCACGTGGGTTGCCCGATCAGCCTGTACGAGCAGCAGACGCACCACGTGCTCTGCCCGTGCCACCAGTCCACCTTCGACCTCTCCGACGGTGCCCGTGTCATCTTCGGCCCGGCCGGTCACGCCCTGCCGCAGTTGCGGATCGGCGTGAATGACGAGGGTTACCTCGAAGCGCTGGGCGACTTCGAAGAGCCCGTCGGTCCTTCGTTCTGGGAGCGCGGATGAGTACTGCGACGACACCTACGACCAAGCCGCAGCAGAAGGCCCCCGCCGGTGAGCGGGTCGCCGACTGGGCGGACGGACGGCTGGGGATCTACTCCCTCGCGAAGTCCAACATGCGCAAGATCTTCCCGGACCACTGGTCCTTCATGCTCGGCGAGATCTGCATGTACAGCTTCATCATCATCATCCTCACGGGTGTGTATCTGACGCTGTTCTTCCACCCGTCCATGAACGAGGTCGTGTACCACGGGTCCTACGCCCCGATGCACGGCATCCGCATGACGGAGGCCTACGCGTCGACGCTGGACATCAGCTTCGACGTCCGTGGCGGTCTGCTGATCCGGCAGATCCACCACTGGGGCGCGCTGATCTTCCTCGCGGCGATGTTCGTGCACATGATGCGCGTCTTCTTCACGGGCGCCTTCCGCAAGCCGCGCGAGGTCAACTGGCTGTTCGGCTTCCTGCTGTTCGTCCTGGGCATGTTCACCGGGTTCACCGGCTACTCGCTCCCGGACGACCTGCTGTCGGGCACCGGTGTCCGCTTCACCCAGGGCGCGATCCTGTCCGTGCCGGTCGTCGGCACGTACATCTCGATGTTCCTGTTCGGCGGAGAGTTCCCCGGCCACGACATGGTCGCCAGGTTCTACTCGATCCACATCCTGCTGTTGCCGGGCATCATGCTCGGCCTGATGGTGGCTCACCTGATCCTGGTCTTCTACCACAAGCACACCCAGTTCGCGGGCCCCGGCCGGACGAACAAGAACGTCGTCGGCATGCCGCTGCTGCCGGTCTACATGGCCAAGGCCGGAGGCTTCTTCTTCCTGGTCTTCGGCGTCATCGCGGTCATCGCGGCGGCGTTCACGATCAACCCGGTGTGGGCGCTCGGCCCGTACCGTCCGGACCAGGTGTCCACCGGCGCCCAGCCCGACTGGTACATGGGCTTCGCCGAGGGTCTGATCCGTGTCATGCCGGGCTGGGAGATCAACCTCTGGGGCCACACGCTGGTCCTGGGCGTGTTCATCCCGCTGACGCTCTTCGGAGTGATCCTCGCCGCCATCGCGGTGTGGCCGTTCCTGGAGTCCTGGGTCACCGGGGACAAGCGCGAGCACCACATCGCCCAGCGCCCGCGCAACAGCCCGACCCGCACCGGGTTCGGCGTCGCCTGGATCACGGTCTACTTCATCGGCCTCGTCGGCGGTGGAAACGACCTGTGGGCCACGCACTTCCACCTGTCGCTCAACTCGATCAGCTGGTTCGTGCGCATCGGCTTCTTCGCCGGTCCGGTGCTCGCGTTCATCATCACCAAGCGGATCTGCCTGGGGCTCCAGCGCAGGGACGCCGAGAAGGTGCTGCACGGACGTGAGTCCGGCATCATCAAGCGGCTGCCGCACGGTGAGTTCATCGAGGTGCACGAGCCCCTCAACCAGAACCAGCTGCACTCGCTCACGGCGCACGAGCAGTACGCGCCGGCCGAGATCGGTCCCGAGGTGGACGAGAACGGCGTCGAGCGCAAGGTGGGCGCCACCCAGAAGCTGCGCGCCAAGCTCAGCAAGGGCATGTACGGCGAGGGCAACCAGATCGCCAAGCCCACCGCCGAGGAGTACAAGGAGATCACCAGCGGCCACGGCCACCACTGATCACCTGAACCGGTCCTGAGCGGACCGTACTGTTCGCCACGGCAAGAGCCCCGTCCCGCACACCGGACGGGGCTCTTCGCCGTCCCCGGGGCTGGATAGGGTGTTCCCATCCCTTATCGGCTGCCCTTAGCGGCACGTGGACCCTGGAGCGGACCATGAACGTTGTGACCCCGGCTGGCGGCGACAGCGTGGCGGCCCGCGGCTGGCCGGGCATCCTGAACCTCCTGCTGCGCGGCGAGGACCTCGGCGCGGACGACACCGCCTGGGCGATGGACCGCATCATGACCGGCGAGGCCACCGACGCGCAGATCGCCGGCTTCGCGATCGCGCTGCGTGCCAAGGGCGAGACGGTCGAGGAAGTCACCGGGCTGGTACGGGCGATGTACGCCCACGCCCGCACCATCGAGGTGCCGGGCCCCAGCGTCGACATCGTCGGCACCGGCGGCGACCTCGCCAAGACCGTCAACATCTCCACCATGTCGGCCGTCGTCATCGCCGGTACGGGCGCCAAGGTCGTCAAGCACGGCAACCGGGCGGCGTCGTCGGCGAGCGGCTCGTCCGACGTGCTGGAGAAGCTCGGCGTCAATCTGGACCTGACGCCGCGCCGGGTGGTGGAGGTCGCCGAGGAGGCGGGCATCACCTTCTGCTTCGCCGTGAAGTTCCACCCCGCACTGCGGTACGCGGCCAAGGCCCGCAAGGAGCTCGGCACCCAGACCACCTTCAACATCCTGGGTCCGCTCACCAACCCGGCCCAGGTGCGCGCCCAGGCGGTCGGCGTGGCCGATGCCCGGATGGCACCGATCGTGGCCGGTGTCCTCGCCGGACGGGGGAACTCCGCACTCGTCTTCCGCGGCGACGACGGCCTCGACGAGCTGACCACCACCGCGACCTCGCGGGTCTGGATCGTCCGGGACGGGGCCGTCAGGGAAGAGGCCTTCGACCCGCGCGACGTGGGCCTGGAACTCGTCCCTGTGGAGGCGCTGCGCGGCGCGGACGCCTCGTACAACGCCGAGGTCGCCCGCAGGCTCCTGGCGGGGGAGAAGGGCCCGGTGCGGGACGCGGTGCTGCTCAACTCGGCGGCGGCGCTGGTCGCCCTGAACCCGGGCGGCGGCTCGCTGAACGAGGAGATCGCGGCCGGTATCGAACAGGCCCGCGAGTCCCTCGACTCCGGGAGCGCGCAGCGGGCGCTGGAGCGGTGGGTGGCGGCCAGCAACGCCTGAAAACCCCGCGGGAGACGACCCCGTGTGACGCAGAGCGCAGTCCAGGATCCGGACTGCGCTCTTGCGCGTTGTTGATCGTGTGGCAGGATGCTGCACAGGTCATGAGTGACAGCGACTACGGCCCCGGCCCGCTGTCCGGCAACCCTCCGTCCGTGGCGGGGTGCCCCGGGTGAAGACCAGGTCGTAGGCAGCGAGGTCTACGGCAAGCGCGGACCCCTGCGCACTCCTTTCGGAGTGGCGCGCCCCTGGGGTCCTGGTCCTCAAGGGAGCAGTCTCGTGAGCAAGCGAATGCGATAGGGCCCTTCGGCCCCGTTCCACCTTCACCTCCGTGCGGCCCTTTTCGGTGGCCGCGCGTTGAGGCAACTCCCGTACGGTGCACGGCTGTTGAGCCGTCGTACCCGCGGGCCTTCTGAAGCCGTTCCGCCTTGTCCTGCCAGGAGTTTCGCCATGTCTGCATCGCCCGTTGCCGCCGTTTCCGCCACCGCCGTTTCCGCCACCGAGTCCGCCGACCCCTGCTGCGGGGCGCCGCTGCCGGTCCTCGGCCGGGACGTGGCCGTGCCGCTCGTCACCGGCGGCGAGGTCGCGTACGCGGCCCTCGACTACGCGGCCAGCGCGCCGGCCCTGCAGCGGGTGTGGGACGACGTCGCCGCCTACGCCCCGTACTACGGCAGCGTGCACCGCGGCGCCGGGTACCTGTCGCAGCTCTCCACGGACCTCTTCGAGAACAGCCGGGTGACGGTCGCCGAGTTCCTCGACTGCCGCGAAGGCGACCAGGTGGTCTTCACGCGTTCGACGACCGACTCGCTGAACCTGCTGTCGGCCGTGCTGCCCGCCGACTGCCAGGTGTTCGTCTTCGAGACCGAACACCACGCGTCGCTGCTGCCCTGGCAGGACGCCCGCGTGACGTACCTGAACGCGCCGCGGACTCCGGCGCAGGCCGTCGAGACCCTGGAGCGCGCGCTCGCCGACCGCGACCCGTACGGCCCTGCGCTGGTGTGCGTCACTGGTGCCTCGAACGTCACCGGGGAGATCTGGCCGGTGAAGGAGCTGGCGGCTGCCGCCCACGCCCACGGTGCGCGGATCGTGCTCGACGCGGCGCAGCTGGCGCCCCACCACCCGGTCTCCGTAAGGGAGTTGGACGTCGACTGGGTCGCCTTCTCCGGGCACAAGCTGTACGCGCCGTTCGGCTCCGGTGTCCTCGCGGGCCGGTCCGACTGGCTGCAGGCGGCCGATCCTTACCTGGCCGGTGGCGGTGCGTCGAAGAAGGTCGCACGGCGTGCGGACGGCGGCGTGGACGTGGAGTGGCACACCACCGCTGCCCGGCACGAGGCCGGTTCGCCGAACGTGATCGGTGTGTACTCGATCGCCTCCGCCTGCAAGGCCCTCACCGAGGCAGGGTTCGACTCGCTGGTCGAGCGCGAGCAGGCACTGGTGCGCAAGGTGCGCGAGGGGCTCGCCGAGGTCGGGGCGGTGCAGGTGCTGTCGCTGTTCGGCGACGACGCGCCCCGGGTCGGCGTCATCTCGTTCGTGGTGGACGGCTGGAACAGCTCGCACTTCGCGGCGGCGCTCTCCGCCGAGTACGGAATCGGCGTACGGGACGGCCTGTTCTGCGCCCACCCGCTGGTCCGTACGCTGCTCGGCAGCGACCCGCAGGACCCGGGCGAGTGCGGTGCGCCCGAGGCCGAGCCGGGCGAGCGCTCTCTCAACGCGATCCGCGTCAGCTTCGGCGCGGGCACGCCGGACGAGCACGTGGAGCGTTTCGTACGGGCGGTCAAGGAGCTCGTCGAGAACGGCGCGCGGTGGAACTACCGCACCGAGGACGGGCGTTGCGTCCCGGCGGTCTGAGGCAGCCGTTCTCGTCGGCGGGCGGTGCGCGCGCCCAGCTGGATCATCCGCAGGGCCCGCTCGGTCGCGTCGGTGAGGAACTCGCCGCCCCGGCCGAGGGCCTCGGTCAGCGACACGGGTGCGGGCAGGATCGCACTGTAGGCGTCCGCGCCGACCGCCCTGATCTCGTGCGCGCCCTCGCCGATGGTGCCCGCCAGGACCAGTACCGGACGCCCCAACTCCCTTGATCTGCGCGCCACTTCGGCAGGGACCTTGCCGCGCGGGGTCTGGTGGTCCAGGGCACCCTCGGCGGTGATGACCAGGTCGGCGCGGGCGAGGCGGGCGTCCAGGTCGAGGTGGTCCAGGAGCACGTCGAAGCGGGGCAGGAGCCGGGCACCGAGTGCGGCGAGGCCCGCTCCGAGGCCGCCGGAAGCGCCGGTGCCGGGGCCGTGGCGCAGATCGGCGGTCGTGGCGAGGTCGCGCTCCAGGACGTACGCCCAGTGCTCCAGGCTCGTGGAGAGCGCCTCGACCTGCTGCGGGGTGGCCCCCTTCTGCGGGCCGAAGACGCGGGCGACGCCGTGCGGGCCGCACAGGATGTTGTGCGGGTTGCAGGCCACCAGGAGTTCGGTGTCGGCCAGGCGGGGGTCGAGGCCGGTGGGGTCGATCCGGTGGAGGCGGCGCAACGCGCTCCCGCCGTACTGGAGTTCCTCGCCCCGGCTGTCGAGGAGGCGGGCGCCGAGTGCCTGGAGGGCGCCCGCGCCGCCGTCCGACGTACCGGAGTCGCCGCAGCCGACGAGGACGCGGCGCGCGCCGTGGTCGAGGGCGGCGCGGATCAGTTCCCCCACGCCGTACGTCGTCGTGGCGCCCGGGTCGCGGAGTGCGCGCGGCACCAGGGAGAGGCCCGCGGTCGCGGCCATCTCGACGACCGCGGTGGCGCTGTCGAGGAGTGCGAAGTGGGTGCCGATCGGCTCACCGGTCGGACCGGTGGCGGGCAGGGCGACGAGGCGTCCGCCGGGGGTGGCCGCGGCGAGCGTGCGGGCGGTGCCCTCACCGCCGTCGACCAGCGGGATCAGGTCGAGGGCGGCGTGCGGGAGTACCTTGCGGACCCCGGCGGCGATGGCTTCGGCGGCTGCCTCGGCGGACAGGGACTCCTTGAAGCCGCTGGGGGCGATGGTGACATGACGTACCGGCACGGGAACTCCAGGGTTCAGCGGGTGGGGAGCAGGACGGGGACGCCGAGCAGCGGCCAGAGCACGAGTGCGAACACCAGCACCGTCACGGCGGTCAGCGGAGCCAGCACGGCGGAGAGTTTCAGCAGGTCGCGCGGGGTGTAGGTCGGCGTGCCCGGTATGTCGGCGAAGAGCGTGACGGGCTTCGCGGAGGCCGGGAGGGTGTGACAGAAGCCGGCGGCGGCGGTGGAGGCGAGGGCGGCGGCCACCGGGTTCACCCCGGCGGCGACGGCCGCCGCGACCACCAGCGGGACGAGGACGCTGGAGCGTGCCGAGCGGGACTGGAGGATCAGGTGCGCGGCGGTGCTGACGACGACGACCACGGCCAGGAACGCCCAGGGCGGGAAGCCGGAAAGGGGGAGGTTCGACATCAGCCAGTGGGCCGCGCCCGACTGGGAGAGGGCCACGCCCATCGCCATCGTCGCCGCCATGAAGAGGAGCAGCGACCACGGGACGGTCGTCAGCGCCTCCTTGAGTCGTACGGTGCCGAGCGCGGGGGACGCGGCGACGACCGCGCCGATCAACGCCACTACGGCGGGCGGGACTTGGTGCAGGGGCTCGCTGCACCACAGCAGGACGACGGTGCCGAGCAGGGCGGCGCAGCGGGCCTCGGCCGGTGCGAGGGGGCCGGTGACGGGGCGGTCGCTGTGCTGCTGGATCTGCGCCGGGGTGATCGCCGCGGGGATGCGGCGGTCCTCGCGGCGGGTGGTGGTGAGGAGTACGGCCTCGGCGGCGAGGTGGGAGGAGACGACGGCCAGCGGCAGCCCGAGGAGCAGCCACTGGGTGAAGCCGATGTGCTCGCCGGTCGCCTCCCGGAGCACCGACACGGTGATCAGGTGCGCGCCCGCGCCGATCAGGGTGGCCACGGCGGAGAGCAGGATCACCGTCGGGAAGAGCAGAGCCAGCATGACGACGACCCGGCGGCGGTCGGCCAGGGCCTTGGCGAGGGCCAGGAACACGGGCAGGGCGAGCGCGGCCCGCCCCGACGTCGCGGGCACGGCGAAGGCGGTGACGACGAGCGCGGCGGTGGTCAGGTGCACGAGCTGTCGTACGGAACGGGCGCCGCTGACGAGGAAGGCGGCGGCACGGCCGGCGAGGCCGGTGCGGGTGACGGCGGCGGCCAGTACGAACGCGCAGATCAGCAGCCAGACGGTCTCGTTGCCGAGCGTCCCGAAGAGGGTCTCGCTGTCGATCACCCCGGTGACGTTGAGCGCGAGCCCGGCGCCGAGGGCGATGTACGTGTCGTCGACGGGGGTGGCGATCCAGGCGGCGGTGGCCAGGACGAAGACGAGGAGGGTGAGGCGGGCGTGGGGGGTGAGGTCGGCGAAGAGGAGGAGGGTGCAGAGGGTGAGGGTGAGGAGGAGGGTGAGGTAGTGGTGGGCTGCCGGGCGGCGGGTCGCGGGCGGAGCCGGGGCGAACGGGGTCACGCGACCGAGTCTCGCGAGGGCGGGTGAGGGGGCGGTGAGGGCGCGATGAAGGAGGCTTCATGCGGGGGGGGGGGGCGAGCGTGTGCGGTCGGGGTGGGGCGTGCCGCGGTGGGGGGCCGCCCCCTTGCCCACCCGTCCCGCCCCCCGGGGGGCGGCCCCGCTGCCCAAGGAGGCGGCGGTATCGCTCAAGGGGGCTGGGGGCAGGCTTTTAGGGGCGCGGGGAACTGCGCGACCGGCCACGACGCACTCGCACGTACAGACCGGCCCGCACCTGCGCGTACAGACCTGCCCGCACCCGCCCGCGCGTCACGGCAGCCGGTACCCCATCCCCCGTACCGTCTCCACCCGCTCCGCCCCCAGCTTCTTGCGCAGGGCACGGACGTACACGTCCACGATGTTCGAGCCGGGGTCGAAGTCGTATCCCCATACGTGGGACAGGATCTGCTCCCGGGACAGGACCTGGCCCGGGTGCCGCAGGAAGAGTTCGAGCAGCACGAATTCACGGGCCGTCAGGTCCACCGTCCGCTCGTCCGCCCGTGCCCGCCGCGTCCGCAGGTCGAGTGAGAGGGCCCCGCTCCGCAGCACCGTCACCTCCGGCACACGCGCCGCGGTCCGCAGTCGCAGCCGCACCCTGGCCAGGAGCTCCTCGAAGCGGAAGGGTTTCGTCATCCAGTCGTCGGCGCCGCCTTCGAGGCCGGCGACCGTGTCCCGTACCGAGTCCCGCGCCGTCAGCACGATGACGGGCGCCGTCACCTGGGCCTCCCGCATCTCCCGCAGCACGGTGAACCCGTCCCGCCCGGGCAGCCCGATGTCCAGGACGACCAGGTCGAAGCCCCCCGTACAGGCGTAGTCGTACGCCGTGTCGCCGTCGGCCGCGACCGTCGTCGTGAAGCCGTTGGCGCGCAGGCCCTTCTCGACGAAGGACGCGATGCGTTCCTCGTCCTCGACAATGAGGATGCGGTTCATGGGGCGTCCGGTGTCCCTTCCGGTACGGGGGCAAAAGGGGGCGAGGGAGTCAAGGGGGCCACCGGGGCGAGAGGGATCACGGGGTCCAGTACGAGCACGAAGGTCGCGCCCCCGCCCTGTGTCGGCCGCAGTTCCGCCCGGCCCTGATGCCCTTCGGCTATCGCCTTGACGATGGACAGGCCCAGTCCGGCCCCGGTCGCCCGGTTGCCGCGCCTGGCCGTGCCGCGCCGGAACCGGTCGAAGATCACCGCCGCGTCCTGCGGCTGCACCCCCGGCCCGCTGTCCGCGACGTACAGCTCGATCCGCGCCCCGCCGTCCGGCCCCGGCAGGGCGCTCTCGCGCGAGCCGACGCTGATCCGGCCGCCGCGCACCGTGTGCTGCACCGCGTTCTGTGCGAGCTGGACCATGGCCTGGGTGATCCGCTGCGGGTCCAACAGGGCTTCCCTGTCGGCCACTTCGGCCAGTACCCAGTCCCGCTCGCCCAGTGCCCGCGCCTTCACGAACACGTCCGCCGTCAGCTCCGCGACCTGCACCGGCTCCGGTGCGACGAAGTCGGGGCGCTCCGCCTTCGCGAGCAGCAGCAGGTCCTCGACGATGCGGCTCATCCGGTCGAGCTCCTCGGTGACGAGGCGGACCGTCTCCTCGCGCTCCGCCGGGTCGTCGCCCATCAGCTCCAGGTGCCCGCGCACGATCGTGATGGGGGTGCGCAGCTCGTGTCCCGCGTCGTCGACGAACTCGCGCTGCGCGGCGAACGCCCGCTCCAGCCGGTCCAGCATCCCGTTGAAGGTCTCCGCCAGGGCCGCGATGTCGTCGCGGCCCTGCACCGGGATGCGCCGGGTGAGGTCCTGCTCGGTGAGCTGGGCGGCCGTCGTACGGACCAGGCGCACCGGAGCGAGGATCCGGCCCGCGACCGCCCAGCCGATGCCGGTCGTCATCAGCAGTGCCACCCCGGAGATGGCGAGGAGCGTACGGAACACCACATCGGCGACGGCCCGTTCGCGCCCGGTGTGGAAGGCGACCACGAAGGCGCCCTCCGTACGGCCGCCCTTGCCGACCGCGATCGGCACCTTCGCCCACGCGATCTCCCCGTCGGCGCGCTCCAGCGTCCCCGAGGCGGCGCCGGAGGCGAAGATCTCGGTCAGGGACGCCGAGTCCTGGTGCAGCGCGGTGCCCGGCGGGAAGTCGCGGGGCTGGCGCAGGACGCGCGGGCGGGGTCCTGGCACGCGGGTGAGTCCGAGGAGTTCCTCGTCGGGGTCGGAGTACTGGCGCTGCAGGAAGACCTTGAGCAGTTGTTCCGTGTCCGTGAAGCGCCCGCCGGTGTCCGGATCGACGCCCTGCGCCACGAAGTTCGCGAACTCCCGCGTCTCCTGGGTGAGCAGCTGGCTGATCCTGCCGTCCACGTCACGCAGCAGTATGGACCGGGTGGTCGTCGCGACGGCGACCAGCGCCACCGCCATCACCAGCAGCAGCCACAGCAGGATGCGTACGCGCGCGGAGACGCGGAGCCCGCCGCGGGCGGGTTCGGCCGCCCCGCCGCGGCCGGGGTCAGTTGCCGTCGTCACCGCGACGTTCGCCCCTGTCGTCGAGGTCGTCGTCGTCGTCCCCGGTCGCCGAAGGACCCGGCACGACGGCGTCCCCCACGGGGGAGCGCGACGGCGTGCCGAAGGGAGCTGAGGGGGAGGGCGAGGCCGTGCGCGGGGTGGCCACGGGGCCGGTGGTCAGCTCGACCTTGGGCGGCACCTGCGGTGCCTGGGGGGCGTCGGTCAGCGCGTAGCTCGTCGCCGCGATGCCCAGCGGTATCGCGACGACGGCCGCGAGGGTCGCCAAGCGGTGGGAGAAGGCCATGGTCCGAGCCTGGCAGCCGCCGGGCCTCCCGCACATGAGGGCCGGATGAAGAACCCTTCATGTAAGGGGCCGCCGCCACCTCATGGAGGCGTCGGCCGCGGAGGCCTCGGTCAGCCGTCGAGCCCGATCGCGAACGCGGCCTCCAGGTCGTGCTGCGAGTACGTACGGAACGCGACGTGCGTGTCCGTGCCCTCGACGCCGGGGATCTTGCTGATGGAGCCGGGGATGATGTCCGCCAGGTCGTCGTGCCGCCCGACGCGCACCATGGCGATCAGGTCGTACGTACCGGTGACGGAGAAGACCTCGCTGACGCTTTCCAGCGCGGCGATCGACTCGGCGATCTCGGGGATCCGGTCCACGCTGGTCTTGATGAGCACGATCGCGGTGATCACGGCTGGCTTTCTCCCTCGGTGGCCGGTGGCGCTGCTGAGTTCTTCACTCTAGTCGTACGGCGATATCGCGCCCACGCGTAGAGGAAGCCGCCCGCAAAGCCCACCACGTGTGCCAGGTACGCGACGCCGGCCCCGGTGCCGAGACCCTGCGCGGCCAGCCACTGGAGCACGAACCAGAAGATCAGCACGATCCAGGCGGGGAAGCGCAGCGGGAGGAAGAGGAGGAAGGGGAAGAGGCTGGTGACCCGGGCGTGGGGGAAGAGGCGCAGGAAGGCACCCAGTACGGCGGAGATCGCCCCGGACGCCCCGACCAGCGTCTCGTCGGACGACGCGTGCACCAGGGCGTACGCCGTCAGGGCGAGATAGCCGGTGACGACGTAGAAGAGGGCGAAGGCGACGCGGCCCATGCGCTCCTCGGTCATCGCGCCGAAGACGTACAGGAAGAGCATGTTGCCCAGCAGGTGCAGCCAGTTGCCGTGCACGAACAGGGCGGTGAACGGGGTGGCGAGGGAGTGCGGCGTGGCCCGCACCAGCTCTTCGGGGATGACGCCCCAGCGTGCGAAGTACGTGCTCTGCGCTGCGGTGAGGGCGTCGCCGGTGCCGTACGAGGCGTTGAAGCCGGAGGCCGGGCCGAGCAGGAAGACCACGCAGCACACGCCGATCAGGGCGTAGGTCACGACGGGGGCGTGGGCGAGGTCCTGCCAGCGGGTGGCGACGTTCCGAGCCGTTCCAGCAGCCTTGGCCGTGACCTTGATCATGGGTTCGAGCATGACGCAACGCCCGGGCCCTTCCGGGCTGCCCCGCCGGTCTCAAGGGTCGGCCGCCCTCCGCGTGGGGTACCCGTAAGGCCGTAGGGTTGCGCGCAGGGTATCCGCAGTTCGACGGCGCACCGCGGCAACGACGTACGGCGGCACGCGTGCAGACGCGTGCCGACGCTTTGAGAAGAGGACGGTACGCATGACGACGACGGTTCCCCTGCCGACTGCCGGCACCCGGTGGCGCTGCACCCTCTGCGGAAACCTCACGCGGTTCGACGTGACCCGCTCGTCGAAGGTCGTCGAGTACGTCCACCTCGACCTGGCCGGAGAGTCGAAGGTCGAGGAACGCGAGGTGGTCAGTGAGACCATCGAGTCGGTGCGCTGCCGTTGGTGCAACGCGGTGGACCAAATCGAATTGGTGGACAGGCCGGACGCCGTCTCCTAGGTGACCCTGGGAGTACCGGTGCCCGGCAGGGCAGTGCCCGGGAGGGTACGGAAGGTAGTGGGGTGACGGATCGTGGAGCCTGCAAGCGGCGCTGAGCCGGCCGGCCCGGCCGACGACGCCGCAGAGGTGCTCGACCGCCCGTTGCCGGAGGGTGTGCGACGACGGGTCGTGACGCTGGTCTCGGACGCCTTCGGCGGCCTCAGCGTCGCGGAACTCCCGGCCCAGCTGCGGCAGTACGCGCGGTTCACCCCCACCAGACGCGCCAAGTTCGCGGGCAACGCGATGGCGGCGGCGCTGGAGAGCGACCCGGTCTTCCGGCAGCGCATCGGCGAACGGCTGCGCGAGGCGCAGCCCGAGCTGACGGGCGCGC
>NZ_JBSGZD010000179.1:0-16589 GCF_053610825.1 Streptomyces sp. NPDC054863
CATGATGACCTCATGCGCGCTGCCCGTTTGATCAAGATGGTGCTGCTGCTCCAGTCCCGGCCGATGATGACGGCCGCCGAGCTGGCGCAGGAGCTGGAGGTGTCCGAGCGGACCGTGACGCGGGACGCAGCTGCGCTCTCCGAGGCGGGCGTCCCGGTGTACGCGGACCGGGGCAGGGCGGGCGGCTACCGCCTGGTCGGCGGCTACCGGACCGGGCTGACGGGGCTCGCCCGCAGCGAGGCGGAAGCCCTCTTCCTGTCCGGACTCCCGGGCGCACTGCGGGAGATGGGCCTCCAGGACGCGGCGTCGGCGGCCCGCCTCAAGGTGTCGGCCGCCCTCATGCCCTCGCTCCGCGACGCCTCGTCGAACGCCGCGCAGCGCTTCCACCTGGACGCACCCGGCTGGTACCAGGAGCCCCAGACCCCCGAACTGCTGCCCGCGGTGGCGGAGGCCGTGTGGGACGACCGGATCGTCGACACGCGGTACGGGCGCCAGGACCGGGAGGTGGAGCGACGCCTCGCACCGTACGGGCTCGTGCTCAAGGCCGGCACCTGGTACGTGTGCGCACGGACCGGGTCGGGGGATGTGAGGGTCTACCGGCTGGACCGCTTCCGTGCGGTCACCGCCACCGACGAGCATTTCGTACGGCCCGGGTCCTTCGACCTGCCCGCCTTCTGGGAGTCGAGGGCGGCGGACTTCGCACGGTCGATCCTGCGGACGCAGGCGGTCCTTCGCCTCTCGGCCGCAGGCGCACGCGCACTGCCCCGCACCCTGGATCCCGCCGCTTCCCGCGAGGCCCTGACGGCGGCGGACCCGCCGGACTCCCGGGGCCTGGTGACGGTCACCGTGCCGGTGGAGTCGGCGGAGGTGGCGCACTTCCAACTGCTGGGGCTGGGGGCGGAGGTGGAGGTGCTGGAGCCGCCGGAACTGCGGGACATGATGGCGGAGACAGCGCGGCAGATGGGCAAGCTCTACGGGTGAGGGGGCGCCCCTTCAGGGGCGCGGGGAACTGCGCGCCCGGCCCCCAACCGACCGGCACCCGTACAAAAACCCCCCCCCCCCCCCCCCCCCCCCCCCCCCCCCCCCCCCCCCCCGCGGGCGCCCCCCCCCCCCCCCCCCCCCCCCCCCCCCCCCCCCCCCCCCCCCCCCCCCCCCCCCCCCCCCCCCCCCCCCCCCCCCCCCCCCGGCCCCCAACCGACCGGCACCCGTACAAAAACCCCACCCGCCCCCACCTCACCCCACTCCACCTCACCTCACCGGTACTGGTCCGCCGAGACGCCGGTCTCCCCGTTCATCACCCGCGACAAGTACCCCCACGCATCCGGCCGCGACCCGTCCGCGTCCGTGAATCCGTACTCCGCCGCCAACTGCGCGCTGGACAGCGACTGTCCGCTCCACCGTGTCCGCGACGGGTCCGCGGCCAGGTGTGCCACGCCCCGGCCCACGTACACAGGTGACTCGGCGATCGCGAAGGTCGGTTCCTTGGCGATCGCGTCGCGCCAGTTCGCCTCCGTCACCCCGAAGTGGTCGAGCATCTGCTCGGAGCGCAGGAATCCGGGGGTCACGGAGACCGCCGTCCCGCCCACGTCCGCCAGGTCGTGTGCCAGGTTCGACGCCATCCGGATCGGCGCGGTCTTCGCGAGGTCGTAGTAGAAGTTCTCGCGGAACCCCTTGTTCGACTCGGCCGTGCCGTCCGTGATCTCGACGACGAGCCCGCCCTCGTGGCGCACCAGCAGCGGCAGCGCACAGCTGCTGGTGATGATGTGGCTCTTGACCCCCAGCTCCAACATCCGCATGCCGTGCGCGAGTTCGGTCTCCCACATCTTCTTGCCGAACTCGACCAGGTGCTCACCGCCCCAGATGTCGTTGACGAGTACGTCGAGCCGCCCGCGCTCCCGGTCGATCCGCTCGACCAGGGCTCCGACCTGCTCGGGTTCCAGGTGGTCGGTGGGGACGGCGATGCCCTCGCCGCCCGCCGCCGTCACCAGTTCCGCGGTCTCCTCGATCGTCTCCGTCGTCCGGCCGACCTCGCTGACCTTGTCGCGGGTGGTGCGCCCGGTGACGTACACCGTCGCGCCCATCGTCCCCAGTTCCACGGCGATGGCACGTCCGGCGCCGCGCGTCGCACCCGCGACGAGGGCGATCCGGCCGGTCAGATTCGGCTGGTCCGAGTTCATGTGCAGCTCCTTCGTCGTCTCGTGGGCCCGAGTGTGCCGTCGAAACCAGACACCTTCTGTCTGGTTTAAAACGGGGTCGGAACGAGTCGGAGCCAGGCCTTCACTTCAGCCCCTTCAGCCCCTTCACCAGATCCTTCACTTCAGACCCTCCAACGTCGACCCGTCCGCCAGCCGCCCCTTCAGCTCCGCCGTGACGCCCTTCGGCGCCCGCACCGCCATGGTCGTCCCCGGAGCCACGCCCCGCACCCCGCCGACCGCTTCGATCCGGGTGACCTTCCTGCTGCCGGCCGCGAGCAGGTACCAGTTGCCCGACCCGGGCGCCTGCCAGCCCGCGCCCGCCAGCACGTGCTGACCGAACCGGCTGCAGGCCGCGGTGGACCGCGCCGCCGCCACCGGCACCCCGAGCCGGGTCGGGGGCGTGCCCGGCAGCTGGAGCTGGACCATGACGCGGCCCGGTCCCCGCCAGGTGTCGGCACGGGTGCACACCCAGTCGGCCCGGCCGCCCCCCTCGGGCAGCGTCTGCTGCGCGTACACCCAGTTGTTGACGGCGCGCACTCCGGCTCCGCGCATCGACGGCAGGTGGCAGGCACTGTGCGCCCAGGTCCGCAGCGCGGCGGCGCCGGTCGCCTCGCGCGGCTGGCGGGCGGGCGCGCCGCTGCCGGGCGGCGGGGTGTGAGTGAGGTGTACGGGCGCGAGGTCGCCCAGGTCGGTCAGCAGGAACGCGTGCTTCTCCACGATCAGCGAGGAGGAGCGCAGCTGGAGCACCGGCCAGGAGTCGCACGTACCGCCGGCGCCCGGGCGGGGCACGGCCGCGGTGACGCCGTCGGCGCGCACCGTGAGCGCACGGCCGGGAGAATTGGGTTTCAGCAGGTCACGGGTGGTGGTCTCGTCGATCCAGGGGGCGAGCAGGAAGCGGGTGTCGGCGCCGTCCCTGGTCAGGACGAGGGCCGCGCCTGTGACCACGTCGGCGTCGTCGGTGCGGGCGAGGTCGAGCGACGGCGGCGCGTCCCCGTCGGAGGGTTCCGCGTACCGGACGGTGCGGTCGCCGTCGTTCAGCAGGACGACCGCGGTGCCGTCGACGTCGCCCGCGAACAGCAGCCGGGGCGGGTCGGCCGGCGGCGCGGTGCCCGTGCCGGGCGTGCTGGAGATCCGTACCGTACGCGCGGGACTCGCCCACACCTCAAGGGCGCGGCCGAGCAGCGCGAGGTCGTCGCGGCGCTCTCCCCGGGCGGGCCAGACGGTGAAGTCGACGCGCGAGGTGTCGGCCCATTCGCCTGCGGGGGCGCGCACCAGATTGCGGGGGTCCAGGACCCGTCGGGCCGCGGAGGCGTCGACGGTGCCGGTGGCGGCGGTCCGCTCCGGCGGGCGCGAACCGCCGCCGAGCACGACGGGCAGGGCCACGGCGGCCACCGCGGCGACGACGAGGGCCGCGCCCGCGGTACGGACGCGGTGTCGGCGGCGCAGCAGGTCGGTGGGGCGGCTGTGCACGAAGCAGGGGTCGAACTCACCGGAGAGAAGCGGGTGTTGAGCCCTCTCCCGGCCCCCCTCCGGCTCTCCTTCCCGGGCCCCGCCCCGAACGCCCTCCCGGACCCCCTCCCCGGCCCAGCCCCGATCTCCTTCCCGGACTCCTTCCCTGGCCCCGTCCCGACCCTCCTGCCGGTCTCGCTCCGGGTCGCCTTCTCCCGCTGTGCCCAGCGCCTGCCGGGCGAGGCGTTCGGCGGTGCGGAGGGCGAGGGCGGGCTCGGCCACGCCTGCCCCGGTGAGCAGCGCCCGGGTCTCGGACGCGCTCAGGCCCTCGGCGTGGCGCAGGGCGAGGGCGGCGCGGGTGGCGGCGTCGGTGCCCGACAGGGCCTGTTCCAGGGCGAGTTCGTCGGCGCCACCCGCGGCGGGGAAGAGCCGCAGCCCCCACACGGCGGGCAGCCTGGGCCGCAGTCGTTCGGGACCCGGTCCGCGCTTCGGCCACCAGCCGGGCCGTTTGCCGTACGAGAGGGCCTCCCGCAGCACCAGGGCCCGGAGCGTGACGTACGCGGGCCCGGAGGGGGCGCCGCGCTGGGCGGGCAGCCGGGGTGCGGGGGCCGCCGGGAGGGCCGGCCTGCCCCGGCTGCCGCGGGCCGGGAGGGCGCGCTGGACGATGCCGTGGGCGGCGAGGACGCGGCGGTGGCGGCCGAGCGGGGGCGGCAGGGTGATAAAGGCGAGTCGGACGAGGCGCGGATAGTGCTCGACCAGCGTGGCCTCGGCCTGTTCCACACTCAGCGGGGCGGCGACGGCCCCGGTGCGCACCGTACGGTCGTGCATGTCCATGGCGAGGGCAACCCCTTTGAGGGTGAGAGTGCGTGCATCGCTTGCCCATCAAACGAGTGAAACTTCCGACGGTCACACAAGGGACGGGAGTGTGCCGGTGCCCGTACGTGAGTCCGGACGTGAGTAACGAGACAGCCCTCATCCGGGCGCTCCGCGTGCGCCGCACCCCCGCAAGCCCGATGCTGTACCTCGTGATGGACGAGACGGAATTCTGGGAGACGGTCGACAGCACCCGCGAGGCCGCCGAGGGCGACCCCGAGGATCACGCCGACCTGCTGGTCGAGCGACTGCTCCAGTTGGACCCCGACGCCGTGCTCGACTTCGCCAGACACTTCGAGGTGCGCTACAACCGCGCGTACCGGTGGGACCTGTGGGGGGCGGCGGCGGTGCTCCTCGGTGCCGCGAACGACGACGCCTTCGACTACTTCCGGTGCTGGCTGATCGGCCAGGGCCGGGAGGTCTTCGAGGGCGCGCTGCACGAGCCGGACGATCTGGCCGGGCTGCTCGACGAGTTCGACGACGAGATCGACGGGGACGGGGAGGAGCTGGGGTACGCGGCGGACGAGGCGTACGAACAGCTGACGGGGTCGGTGGCACCGGACCTCGGGGTCCCGCCGCAGGCCGCGGAGCCGGAGGGGAGGCCCTTGGACCTCGACGACGACGGTGTCCTCGCGGACCGCTTCCCCCAACTGTGGGAACGCTTCGGCGACTAACCCACCGCCCCCCTTGCCCTCTGCCCTCTGGCTCCCTTGGACGCAGGGGACGCTCCCTAGCCCTACAGCCCCAGCCTCCTTGGGCAGCGGGGCCCCCCGGGGCAGTGGGGCCATCCCCTGCTCCTTAAGAGCCCCCTCCCCGCCCCTCCATCGCTGTGACATTTGCGGCTCCGCCGCGAGGCGCTCGCCGCGGGGCGCTCGCCGCGGGGCGCTCGCCGCGGGGCAAAGCTGCTTCACAGCTCGCGCCGGTGGGGGCTGATGTCCGGGGCTGCGCCCCGTGCACGGCTGCGCCGCGCGTCCTCAAACGCCGGACGGGCTGAAAGGTGCCGGACCGGCTGAGGGGCTCTCAGAAGTGGGTACCCCCGTCGATCCGGATCTCCGTCCCCGTGATGAACGCCCCGTCGTCGGAGCCCAGCATCGCCACCACGCCCGCGACGGTCTCCGCGCCCGCGAAGCCCTCGCCGATGGCCGGGGCGAGCTTCATGAAGAGCGTCATGTCGGCGTCCTCCGGCAGGCCCGGGCCCTTGCCGCTGGTCATGTCGGAGGCGATCGAGCCGGGTGCGACGGACACCGCGCGCAGACCCTGCTTGCTGTACTCGGCGGCGATGGCGTGCGTCATGGACTGGATGCCGCCCTTGCTCGCCGCGTACGCCGACATGTACGGGTGGGCGAACGAGGCCGATGTCGACGAGAAGTTGACGACGACCGGCCGGTCACCGGCGAGCAGGGCCGGTATCGACTCGCGGATCATCAGGAAGGTGCCGGTCAGGTTGACCGCGATCACCTTGTTGAAGAAGTCCAGCGTGGTCTCGTGGGTGTGCGAGGAACGCAGGATTCCCGCTGCGTTGACCAGGACGTCGAGGCCGCCGAGGGTCCGGACCGCCGCGGCGACGCCCGCCTTGACCGAGGCCTCGTCGGAGATGTCCAGTACCGCCGTGGTGAGGCGGTCGGACACGCCCGCCGTCGCGGCCTGCCCCGCGGTCTCCTTCAGCCCGGCCTCGCTGACGTCGACGGCGACGACCCGGCCGCCCTCGGCGAGCACGCGGTGCACGGTGGCGCGGCCGATGCCGGAGCCCGCACCACTGATCAGGACGCGGCGGCCTTCGTAACGCTTCATGGTTCTCTTCTCCGATTCGCGGTTCCACGGGGATCCCACCAGGGGACTCCTGACCTTCCTGACATACACGGTACGCCTTCGTGGCACGTTTTGCCATAGCGTCATCACGTGCACTTGTGGCTGTCCCCGGCGTACGCTTCCGTGGTGAGCACCCAGCCGACGCCCCCTGCCCAGCCCTCCCTCACCGAACGACGGAAGGCCGCCACCCAGCTCGACATCGCGCGCGCAGCCGCCGAGCTGTTCGCCGAGCACGGCCCGGACGGCACCACCGCCGAGGCCATCGCCACGCGCGCGGGGGTGGCGCTGCGCACCTTCTACCGGTACTTCCGCAGCAAGCAGGACGCCGTCGCCCCGCTGCTCTCCGGCGGCGGCGACCAGTGGCGCGCGGTGCTCGCGGCGGCGGAGCCCGGGGCCGGCGTGCTGACGGCACTGGAGCGGGCGGTGGCGGAGGTGCTGGGCGCACCCGACGCCGAGGCCGCCGAGCAGCTCGACTGGACCCGCGGGCTGCTGCGGGCCGCCGAGCAGGACCCCGCGCTGCGGGCCGTCTGGTACCGGGTGAACCAGGAGTCCGAGGAGCGTCTGATCCCCGTCCTCGGCACGCTCGCCGGGGAGTCGGCCGACCCTCTTGAGGTGCGGCTCGCCGCAGCGGCGGCGACCGCCGCGATCCGTACGGCACTGGAGGAGTGGGCCCGTACCGAGGCACCCGCCAAGGGCCCCGGCTCCCCCGCCGAGCTGGCCGCCCGCTGCCTGCGCGAACTGACCGGCGGCATGTCCCTGCGTTAGCCGACGGGCTTCCCGTCCGGGGCGCCAGGGATGTTGGGGGTGCCAGGGACGTTGGGGGTGCCAGGGGCGTCGGGGACGTCGGGCGTGTCCGGCTCGTCCGGGCAGTTCTCCGGGTCCGGTTCCAGGAGCAGCAGGGCCACGTCGTCCTCCACCTGTGCCGCGAAGCGCACCAGGTCGCCCTGGACCGCCTCCGCCAGGTCCGCGAGGTCCGCCGTTTCCCCTGCGGCCGGGACGAGTGCTTCGAGCCGTGCGGCCAGGGGGTAGAACTCCCCCGCCGCGTTGCGGGCCTCGGTGATGCCGTCGGTGTGGGCCAGGATGCGGTCGCAGGGTTCCAGCGGTACGACGGTGACCACCGGCGGTCCGAACCCGGTCAGTCCGAGACCCAGCGGCGGGGCGGGGTCCAACCCCATCTCGGTGACGCGGGCGTTCCGCAGCAACAGGGGCGGCGGATGACCGCAGGAGACCACCCGGACGGACCCGCCGTCCTCGGCGAACTCCATGAGCACCGCCGTCGCGAACAGTTCCGCGTGCTCCACCGCGGCCGAGTCGACGACCAGCCGCCGGTCGAGACGCGCGGCCACCGCGGGCAGGTCCGCGTCGTCGAGCGCCGCCTCGCGGAAGGCACCGAGGAGCGCCGAGACCGTGGCGACCGCGCCGGGCCCGTGCCCCTCCACATCGGCGATCACCGCCCGTACTCCGTAGGGGCCGCTGCGGACGTCGTACAGGTCCCCGCTCACCAGCGCGCCCAGCTCGGCGGCCCGGTAGAGGCCGAAGCAGTGCACCCGGCCGACGGCGGCCGGCAGCGGGGGCAGCACCGCGAACTGGGCGACCTCGGCGGCCGTCCCGACGGTCACCAGCCGGGCGTCCCTGCGGGTGCGTGACCAGGAGACGACCACGCTCGTCGCGCAGAGCAGCACCAGGGAGAGCGCCACGCCGTCCCGGTGGCCCCAGTCCCCGCCGCCGTGCAGCGCGAAGAGGGCCACCGCCACTCCCATGAGCGCGGTGCTCACCGGCCCGTACAGCAGGGCGGCGAGCGGGGGCAGCGCGGCCAGGTAGTAGCTCAGCTCGACGTCGTCCGGCGTGATGCGGTCGGCCAGGGCCATCAGGACCAGGACGGTCAGGGGCAGCAGCCGCAGCCAGAGCGCGGGCTTCTCCCCCTTGAGCCACTTGGGGACCTCGTCCCCTCGACGCGCGCGGACCGAGCTCATCGCGCTCAGGCTCCTCCGGGCTGACGACAACGGACAGGAACTCGCCGCAAAGGGGCAGCACAGGGGCTGCGGCCGGGCACACGCACGGCGTCCCCGGGCACGAGCCACTGCTGATCACTATGCCCGCTGTGCCCCTTTCCCGCCGCTCAGCCGGACGGCGTCGGAGCCCGGTCCGTCAATGCCCAGGCCGTCAATGCCCAGGCCGTCAGTGCCCAGGCCCTCGGAGCCCGGTCCGTCAGAACCCAGGCCCTCGGAGCCCGAGCCCGGTCCGTCAGAGCGCCTTGCCCATCAGCACGTCGTCCACGTACTCCCCGTGCAGGAAGAACTCGCCGGGCAGCACCCCTTCCACCGCGTACCCCTCCGCCTCGTACAGCGCCCGCGCGGGTGCGTTGTGGCCGAGCACCCGCAGTGTGAGCCGCCGGACGCCGCGTCGGCGCGCCTCGTCGCCCGCGGCCCGCAGCAGCGCCCGCCCGAGGCCCCGGCCGCGGGCCTTCTCCGCGACGGCGAGGCCGTTGATCTGGAGGACGTGCCTGTTGGCGGCGAGCGGGGTGGGCGCCACCAGCCGGACGTAGCCGCAGATCCCGCCGTCGGGGTCCACCGCGACGAGGACGTCGTCGGGCCGGTGTCCGGCGTCGAAGTACGGACCGTACGGCGGCTGGGGTGCCGGAGTCACCGCGCTCAGCGGCGACCAGGTCTCCCGGTCGACCCGGCCGATCTCCGTGTCGTCCTCCGAAGTGGCGGTGCGGATCGCGAAGGCGGAGGAAACCGCCGAGGCGGGGGGAACGGCCGAATCGGAGGGAATGGCTGAGGCGGCAGGGCTGCCGTGCGGCTCGGACATGGCGCCACTGTGCCACGGAGCGCGCGGAAACCGCGTCCCGGGACGGGCCCGGGGCAGGATGGCCCCATGCGGATCGCAATCACGGGCTCTACGGGCCTCATCGGTACGGCACTTGTACGTTCCCTGCGCACGGACGGACACGAGGTGGTGCGTCTCGTACGACGCCCGGCCAGGGCCGGGGACGAGGTCACCTGGGACCCGAAGCGGAGTTACGTGGACACGCACGGGCTGGTCGGCTGCGAGGCGGTGGTGCACCTGGCCGGGGCGGGCATCGGCGACCACCGGTGGACGGACGCGTACAAGCGGGAGCTGCGGGAGAGCAGGCTGCTCGGCACGGCGGCCGTCGCCGAGGCCGTCGCCTCGCTCGACACGCCGCCGCGGGTGTTCGTCAGCGGGTCCGCGCTCGGTTACTACGGCGAGACCGGGGACCGCGCGGTGGACGAGGAGGCTCCGCCGGGCGACGGCTTCCTGCCGTCGCTGTGCGTGGAGTGGGAGGAGGCCGCCGCGCCCGCCGAGGAGGCGGGGATCCGCACGGTGTTCCCCCGGACCGGTCTGGTCGTGGCGCGCGGCGGCGGCGCCTGGGGCAGGCTCTTCCCGATCTTCCGGGCGGGCCTGGGCGGGCGGCTCGGCAGCGGACGGCAGTACTGGAGCTTCATCGCGCTGCACGACGAGGTGGCGGCGCTGCGGCACCTGATCGACACCGAGTCGCTGTCGGGCCCCGTGAACCTGACCGCGCCCGAGCCGGTGACCAACCGGGAGGTGACGGCGGCGATGGGGCGGGTGCTGCACCGTCCCACCCTGTTCGCGGTGCCGGAGCCCGCGCTGCGGATCGCGCTCGGGGAGCTGGCGGGTGACGTGCTGGGCAGTCAGCGGGTGGTGCCGCGGCGGCTGCTGGAGTCCGGGTTCGCCTTCGCGTTCCCGACCGTCGACGATGCCATCGGGGCGGCATTGCGCGCCAGTTGACGCAATTTGATGCACATCATTGACCGTTTCCCGATCACTTCTTGACCGGTTCTCCGTCTTCGTGCGACCGCCGTGCATCGGTGCACGGGAAGTGCGCGCCTGCCGGAGAGCACGTGCGGACTTCTACGCTGCACCCTCCGAACGGGTATTCCGCAAGGCTGTCGGGGGCATGAGCCCTGCACCACAGCCGCGCCGACCTCGGGGAGGGGCACGTGCTCACCTCAGCACACCATGCGGACGTCGTCATCGTGGGAGCCGGAGTCGCCGGCCTCCGCGCGGCCCACCAGCTCATCAACGCCGGAGTAACGGTCAGTGTCCTGGAGGCCGCCCCTTACGTCGGCGGCCGGATGTCCACCGATCTGATCGACGGGTTCCGGCTCGACCGGGTCGGCCAGGTACTCAGCACCGCCTATCCGGAACTGCTGAACACCCCGGGACTGGAGGGCCTCGTCCTGCGCCCGTACGCGCCCGGCGTCCTCGTGCACAGCGAGGGCCGGCACTACCGCGCGGGCGAGACGGGCGGCCCCCAGAAGACACGGAGCGCGAGGGGCGCACTCACCGCGGCACGCGCCCTCGCGAGCGCCCCCAGGCCGCGCTCCCCCGGCCCGCTCGGCGGCCCCCTCGACCAGGCCAGGCTGAGTACGGCGCTGGGACGGCTCGCCGCCATCCCCGTCGAGCGCCTGCTCGCCCGGCCCGAACTCCCGGCCCAGCAGGCCCTGTTCCAGCGCGGCCTGCCGTCCCGCACGGTCAACGGCTTCCTGCGGCCCCTGCTGTCGGCGCTCCTGTCCGACCCCGGCCTCACCACCTCCAGCCGGTGCGCCGACCTCGCCCTGCGCGGCTTCGCCCGCGGCCGGCTGTGCGTACCGGAGGGCGGCGCAGTGGCCCTGCCCGAGCTCCTCGCCGCGACGCTGCCGCCCGGCACGGTCCGTACCGGAGTGCACGTCACGGGCGCCTCCATCTCCTCCGTCAGCACCAAGGAGGACGGCGACCTCGGCTGCCGCTCGCTGCTCCTGGCGACCGGCGCCCGCGCCGCCGCCGAGCTGCTGCCCGGTCTGCGCGTCCCCGACTTCCACCCCGTCACCGTCCTGCACCACACCACCCGCTCGGCGCCCCCGACCGGATCCGCCCTGGTCCTGGACGCCGACCGGAGCGGCCCCGTCTCGCACACCGCCGTCGTCAGCGCGGTCGACCCCTCGCGCGCACCCGACGGCCATGTGCTGATCTCCTCCACGGTCCTGGGCACGCCCCCGCCCGGCCTGGACGACGGGGTCCGCTCCCACCTGTCCCGGCTGTACGGGACGCCGACGGACGACTGGGAACTCCTGGCCGTCCACCACGACCCGGACGCCGTGCCCGCGATGCCCGCGCCGCACGACGTGCACCGGCCGGTCCGGCTGCTGTCCGGGCTGTACGTGTGCGGCGACCACCGCGAGACGAGCACCGTGCAGGGCGCCCTGCACTCGGGCCGCCGGGCCGCGCAGGAGATCCTGCGGGACTTCGGGATCCCCTCCGGGCGCCCGGCCGAGGGGCTGCGCGCGGCTGCCTGACCCACGGCAGCACACCAACCGATCACCGATTCCCCCTCGGTCCGGCCACAGGGCGAGATCAAGGGTCTGCGGGCAGCGGTCCACACCACTGCGGAGATCGGCGCGGTCGCCGCCTCGATCCCGCTTCACCGGCCCCGACCGCCAGGAGGCCCGGGCCCCGGGACCGGTTCGTCAGCCCAGTGCGGCGACCCGGTCCCGGTACCCCCGTACCGCAGCCGCGTCGCGGTACGGCTCAAGACGCCGCTCGAACTCCCGCACGTACTCCGTCGCCCGCGCCGACCGCATCTCGGAGGCCTGCTGCGCCGCCTCCGCGCCCAGCATGCACGCCTGGTCCAGCTCCCCGAGTCCGAGCCGCGCCTGCGCGAGGACCACCCGGCAGAACAGCCTGCTGCGTGCGTATCCGTGCGGGCGCAGCTGCAGCGACTTCTCCGCGTGCTGCGCCGCCGCCCGGTACTGCTGCAGGTCCCGGTGGCAGTGGCCGAACTCGTCGGCCAGTTGCGCCTCGTCGAAGAACTTCGCCCAGTGCGGTACGTCGTCCCCGGGCCGGGAAGCCTCCATCGCCCGCTCCGCCCGCACCAGTGACGACGTACAGGCCCGCACCTCGCCGAGCACCCCGTGGCCGCGCGCCTCCACCGCGTGCAGCAGCGCCTGGACGACCGGTGGCGCCGAAGACCCCACTCCCTGCTGGGCGACCCGCGCCAGCTGCACGGCCTCGCGCCCGTGCCCGAGGTAGACCGCCTGCCTGCTCATGGTCACCAGGACGTACGAGCCGTACGCCCGGTCTCCGGCCGCCTGCGCCAGGCGCAGGGCCTGCACGAAGTAGCGCTGGGCGAGGCCGTGCGCCGCGATGTCGTACGCCGTCCAGCCCGCCAGCCGGGTCAGATCGGCGGCGGCCGAGAACAGCCGCCGGCCCGTCGCCTCCCCGTAGACCCCCCTGAGCATCGGCTCCACCTCGTGCTCCAGATAACGCACGAGGGCCTGCCTGGCGTGCCCGCCGCCGTACGTGTGGTCGAGCGTGCGAAACAAATCGGCCACCGAGCGCAGGGCCGCGATGTCACCCGCGGTGACCCGCTGTCCCGGCCCCCGGTCGGTCGGCCGCTGCCGGGGCGACGGCGCACCCGGCCGGCCGCCCTGGGCGGGCACCCGGGTCGTACCGGCGCCGTTCGTCGCGGGGGGTTCGCCGCGGCCGACCCGGTCGTCGGCCCGCCCGATCAGCCAGTCCCTGCTGGGGACGACGAGCCCGGCCGGGGTGAACGCGATCTTGCGCAGTTCGGCGTGGCTGCCGGAGTCCTTGCGCCACAGGCCGCTCACGATGTCCACGGCCTCCTCGGGCGTGGCCGCGAATTCGAGCCCGGCGTACACGGGGGCGCACGCGTCGAGCCCGAGGTCCTGCGCGGACAGCCGTCTGCCCAGCCTCCTCGTGAAGACCTCGGCGATCAGTGCCGGGGTGGTGCCGCGCGGCTGCTGGCCGCGCAGCCAGCGGGTGACAGAGGTCTTGTCGTACCGCAGGTCGAGCCCGTGCTCCAGACCCAGCTGGTCCACCCGTCGGGCCAGGCCTGCATTGGAGAATCCCGCTTCGGCGATGAGCGTGGCGAGCTGTCGGTTGGGGATGCGCTGCGGAGGTCGTTCCGTCATCAGCTCTGAGCTCTCCTGCCTTCCGGGCCCCGGGTGGCAGCCCTCATGGAACGGCGTGAATTTAGCGATCCTGGGCCCCGCAACGGACCTCTGCGCCCCTACTTCATCCGATCGTGTGACGATTCTCCGAAGGCGCTGACGGAGACCCCGTGCTTCCGCCCTGCCCATGGGTCCCTCTCCCTGCCGCCGTACAGTGGCCGGGGGCGTGGCGATACGAAGGAGACACCACCGTGAGTGAGCTGCGGTTTGTCCGACTGGGGTTCGGCGACGATGCCGTCGAGTACCAGGAGGCGTGGCAGAAGCAGCGTGAGGTGCACGCCGCCC
This sequence comes from Streptomyces sp. NPDC054863, assembly GCF_053610825.1. Classification (NCBI taxonomy): domain Bacteria; kingdom Bacillati; phylum Actinomycetota; class Actinomycetes; order Kitasatosporales; family Streptomycetaceae; genus Streptomyces; species Streptomyces sp. NPDC054863. The sequence continues at coordinate 13,607 of NZ_JBSGZD010000179.1, forward strand.
GCTTCGCCGACGAGGTGCCCGACACCTGTCTGCTCCTTGAGCACCCGCCCGTCTACACGGCGGGACGGCGCACCGAGGACAGCGAGCGCCCCCTGGACGGCACCCCCGTCGTGGACGTGGACCGGGGCGGCAAGATCACCTGGCACGGTCCCGGGCAGCTGGTCGGCTACCCGATCCAGAAGCTGCCCCGCCCGGTCGACGTCGTGGCGCACGTGCGCCGTCTCGAAGAGGCCCTGATCCGCAGCTGTGCGGAGCTGGGCCTGGAGACGACGCGCATCGAGGGCCGCAGCGGTGTCTGGGTCCTCGGCGACCCGGTGGAGCAGCGCCCGCAGATAGGCGGACTCTCCCTGGACTTCGACCCGCGGCTCACCGACCCCGAGTTCGACGCCCGGCTGAACGGTCCCGAGTACGCGCCTTCGAACGCCGGTCAGCGGCGCGAGGACCGCAAGCTGGCCGCGATCGGCATCCGCGTCGCCAAGGGCGTCACGATGCACGGCTTCTCGCTGAACGTGAACCCGGACAACACCTGGTTCGACCGGATCGTCCCGTGCGGCATCCGCGACGCGGGCGTCGCCTCCCTCGCGAACGAGCTGGGCCGCCCCCTCACCATCGAGGACGTGCTCCCCGTGGTCGAGAAGCACCTGACCGCGGTGATGGAGGAGTCCGTCCTCGCACCGCGCGTGGTGGAGTCGGCGACCGTTTAGGGAATGCCCCTGTCCGGCACCGGGTTGTCCGGACGTAAAGCCATACAAATATCGGGCGTACCCTGGTGTTCGCCGAAGAATCGAAGTCGTAGGGAGCCGGACGTGTCCGCTGTCGCACCCGACGGACGCAAGATGCTGCGTCTGGAGGTCCGGAACAGCCAGACCCCCATCGAGCGCAAGCCCGAGTGGATCAAGACCCGGGCGAAGATGGGCCCCGAATACACCAAGATGCAGGCCCTGGTGAAGGCCGAAGGTCTGCACACGGTGTGCCAGGAGGCTGGCTGTCCCAACATCTACGAATGCTGGGAGGACCGCGAGGCGACCTTCCTCATCGGCGGTGACCAGTGCACGAGGCGCTGTGACTTCTGCCAGATCGACACGGGCAAGCCCGAGGCCCTGGACCGTGACGAGCCGCGCCGCGTGGGCGAGTCCGTCGTCACCATGGACCTGAACTACGCCACCATCACGGGCGTCGCGCGCGACGACCTTCAGGACGGCGGCGCCTGGCTGTACGCGGAGACCGTGCGCCAGATCCACCAGCAGACGGCCGGCCGCGAGCTGGGCCGCACCAAGGTGGAACTGCTCGCTCCGGACTTCAACGCGGTCCCCGAGCTGCTGGACGTCGTCTTCGAGTCGCGCCCCGAGGTCTTCGCGCACAACGTGGAGACGGTGCCGCGCATCTTCAAGCGCATCCGCCCCGGCTTCCGTTACGAGCGTTCGCTGGACGTCATCACCAAGGCGCGCGCGGCCGGTCTGATCACCAAGTCGAACCTGATCCTCGGCATGGGCGAGACCCGTGAAGAGGTCAGCGAGGCGCTGCGCGACCTGCACGAGGCGGGCTGCGAGCTCATCACGATCACGCAGTACCTGCGGCCCTCGCCGCGGCACCACCCCGTCGAGCGCTGGGTGAAGCCGATGGAGTTCGTCGAGCTGAAGGACGAGGCCGACGCCATCGGCTACTCCGGTGTGATGTCCGGGCCGCTGGTCCGCTCCTCGTACCGCGCGGGCCGCCTCTACGGCCAGGCGATGGAACGGCGCGGGGCACAGCCCGCCGCGGCCGGGACCGTGTGAATCGACTCACAAGCAGTTACTGACAAGTAATAGCCGTACTGACGCGGCCCGTACGAATCCCGCAGGTCGGGGCGTCGTACGGGCCGCGTCAACGTTTTCGCCCGTACCGTCAAGGTTTCATCGGTGTTTGACCGGTCGGTCACGTGCTGGTAACACCAAGCAGTGACCCTGGCTTTACGCACCGCAGTTCCTTCGTTACGCCATTCGCCGTTCCGTCTTCGAGGGAGACCCCCGACATGCAGGCCGTACGCGCCAACGCCCTCCCGTCCGTCACCGACGCGCTGCGCGCCGTCGAGTCGCTGCTGATCGGCACCGGGCAGCGCACCGCACGCCGGAACGCCTGGACCGCCGTGCTGGAGGACCGCCGCCGGGCGAAGGACAGGGTCGAGACACAGCACGTACTGGAGGCCGTGTCCGCTCGTACGTCCTAGGCAACGTAAACTTTCTCGCATGGCGAGGAAGGAACGCGCAGCGAACGCGGACACTGCGAACCCCGGGCGACTCAAGCAGATTGCCCTGACGTACAAGATGACGCGGCGGAACGACCCCAAGGTGGGTCTGATCGTCGCGGGCGTGGGCATCGTCGTTTTCGGTGTCCTCCTCGGCCTCGGCTTCCTGATCGGTCACCCGGTCTACCTGGGCATTCTCGGCTTCCTGCTGGCCTTCCTGGCGATGGCGATCATCTTCGGGCGCCGCGCCGAGCGGGCCGCCTTCGGGCAGATGGAAGGACAGCCGGGAGCCGCGGCGGCGGTGCTGGACAACGTGGGCCGCGGCTGGACGACGACTCCTGCGGTCGCGATGAACCGCAGCCAGGACGTCGTGCACCGGGCGGTCGGCAAGGCCGGCATCGTCCTGGTCGCCGAGGGCAACCCGAACCGGCTGAAGACGCTGCTCGCGGCCGAGAAGAAGAAGATGGCCCGCATCGTCGGCGCCGACGTCCCCGTGACCGACATCATCGTCGGCAACGGCGAGGACCAGGTGCCGCTGAAGAAGGTCCGCACCCGGATGCTCAAGCTCCCCCGCACCCTCACCGGCCCGCAGGTCACCGCGACCAACGACCGGCTGCGCGCGATGGGCGACCTGATGAGCAACATGCCGCTGCCGAAGGGCCCGATGCCCGGCACCAAGGGCATGAAGATGCCGCGAGGCCGCTGACCTTCCCCTCCCCGTTCCTGCTACGCAGAAGACGGCCCCGGAACCTTCGAGGT
>NZ_JBSGZD010000180.1:0-16260 GCF_053610825.1 Streptomyces sp. NPDC054863
GTGCGGGCCCCAGCTGCTGTACTGCATGCCTGGGATTAGGCGGGGGTGATGTTCTCCGCCTGCGGGCCCTTCTGGCCCTGCGTGACGTCGAAGTTCACCTTCTGGCCCTCCTGGAGCTCGCGGAAGCCCTGGGCGGCGATGTTCGAGTAGTGCGCGAAGACGTCAGCGCCGCCGCCGTCCTGCTCAATGAAGCCGAAGCCCTTTTCCGCGTTGAACCACTTAACGGTGCCAGTAGCCATGTTCAAACTCTCCTTGGAAACCACAACTGCAACTGCAAACCACAACTGCAGATGAGAAGGACACTAGCACGAAAACAGCAATCGGTCTCCTGCAAGATTTTTCCGCGTCGGCCCGCTCCGGAAATTCTCCCCGTCCCAGGACAGTTTTTCCTGTAGCGGCAGGGACAGATATTCACCCGCGGCGGTCGGCGAAGGAGGCGCGGTAGGCGCGGGGGCTGGTCGCGAGGCGATTGGCGAAGTGCTGGCGCATGGTGATCTCGCTGCCGAAACCGGTGCGCCTGGCGACCTCGGGCATCGACAGGTCGGTGTGTTCCAGCAGCTTCTGCGCGGCGGCCACCCGCTGGTCGAGGAGCCAGCGCAGGGGCGTGACGCCGGTCGCCTCGGTGAAGTGGCGGGAGAAGGTGCGTACGGACATGCCCGCGTGGGCGGCGAGTCGGCTGACCGTCAGCGGTTCGTGGAGATTGCGGATCGCGTACGCGCGTACCGAGGCGAGGGCGTCGGCGGACCGGTCGGTGCGCGGGGTGGGGTGCTCGATGAACTGCGCCTGGGTACCGGTCCTGAACGGCGCGGTGACCATGGAGCGGGCGATCGTGGCTGCCACCTCCGCCCCGTGGGCGGTGCGGACCAGGTGCAGACAGAGGTCGATGCCGGCGGCGGTTCCGGCGGCGGTCCAGATGCCGCGGTCCTCGATGAAGAGCGCGTCCGGCTCGACGGTGACGCGGGGGTGGTGCGTACGGAGCAGCTCGACGAGGTTCCAGTGCGTGGTCGCGCGGCGTCCGTCGAGGAGCCCTGCCTGCGCGAGCGTGAAGGCGCCGCCGCAGAGGGAGGCGATGGGGGTGCCGCGCGCGTGGGCCCTGCGGAGCGCTTCGAGGACCGGGGCCGGGGCGGGGGTGAGGTGGTCGTCCAGGCCCGGCACGAGGACCAGGTCGGCGCGGGGCAGCCAGGCGAGGGTGCGGTCGGGGGTGAGGGTGAGGCCGCCGCGCAGCGGGATGGGGTGCGGGGTGGCGGCGGCCCGGCGCAGGTCGAAGGCGGGGACGCCGCGATCGGTGCGGTCGGTGCCCCAGACCTCGGTGACGACGGAGAGGTCGAAGGGGCGGATGCCGGGGAAGGTGAGGAGCGCTACGCGGTGGGGGCGGGTAGGGGTGGCCACGGGGGCAGTAAACCATCGGTCGATGGTTTACCGCCCCCGTCGGGGCGGGCTCGCCAGGAGTGAGGCAGGGCCTTCAGGGGCGGGCGGTGGGTGGTGCGGCCCGTCTGCGGCGCAGTCCCCTACCCGCCCCTCCCCGCCGCTTCGCCCTTACACGCCGGACGGGCTGAGGTTGCAGTACTCCCGCAGATGCTGCGCCGTCAGTGTGTCGCCCTTGGTGACCAGCTCCTCCGGTGTGCCGGTGAAGACGATCCGGCCGCCGTCGTGGCCGCCGCCGGGGCCCAGATCGATCAGCCAGTCCGCGTGGGCCATCACCGCCTGGTGGTGCTCGATCACGATCACCGTGTTGCCGTCGTCGACGAGCCGGTCGAGCAGGGCGAGGAGCTGGTCGACGTCGGCCATGTGCAGGCCGGTCGTCGGCTCGTCCAGAACGTAGGTCGCCGCCTTCTCCGCCATGTGGATCGCCAGCTTGAGCCGCTGCCGCTCACCGCCGGAGAGCGTGTTGAGGGGCTGGCCGAGGCGCAGATAGCCGAGGCCCACGTCGGTGAGCCGGGTCAGCAGGGCCCGGGCCTGGCCGCCCGCGGCGCCGCCCACCGCCTTGCCGTCCGCGAAGAAGTCGTACGCCTCGGCGACCGACATCCCCAGCACCTCGCTGATGTTCTTGCCGTTCAGCGTGTAGGCGAGGACCTCCGCCGTGAAGCGCTTCCCCGAGCAGACCTCGCACACCGAGGCCACCCCGGCCATCATCGCGAGGTCGGTGTAGACGAGACCGATGCCGTTGCAGTTCGGGCAGGCGCCTTCGGAGTTGGCGCTGAAGAGTGCCGCCTTCACACCGTTGACCTTGGCGAAGGCGTTGCGGATGGGGGTGAGGAGGCCGGTGTACGTGGCGGGGTTGGAACGGCGCGAACCGCGGATCGGCGACTGGTCGGCGACCACGACGCCCTCGCGGCCAGGCAGGTTCCCGTGGATGAGTGAGCTCTTCCCGGAACCGGCGACGCCGGTGACGACCGTCAGCACTCCGGTCGGGATGTCGACGCTCACGTTCTGAAGGTTGTGCTGGGTGGCGTCCTGGATGGAGATCAGGCCGGTCGGCCTGCGTACCTCGGTGCGCAGTTCGGCGCGGTGCGAGAGGTGCCGTCCGGTGAGGGTCCCGGAGGCCTTCAGCCCTTCCACGTCGCCGCTGTAGCAGAGCTCGCCGCCGGCCGTACCCGCGCCGGGGCCGAGGTCGACGACGTGGTCGGCGATACGGATGACCTCGGGCTTGTGCTCGACGACGAGGACCGTGTTGCCCTTGTCGCGCAGCCGCAGCAGCAGGTCGTTCATCCGGCGGATGTCGTGCGGGTGCAGGCCCGTGGTCGGCTCGTCGAAGATGTAGGTGACGTCCGTGAGGGACGAGCCGAGGTGGCGGACCATCTTGACGCGCTGCGCCTCGCCGCCGGACAGCGTGCCGGCCGACCGGTCCAGGCTGAGGTAGCCGAGGCCGATCTCGACGAGGGAGCCGAGGAGGTCGCGCAGGTTCGCCAGGAGCGGGGCGACCTCGGGGGCGTCGAGGTTACCGACGAACTTCGCGAGGTCGTTGATCTGCATCGCCGAGCACTCCGCGATGTTCACCCCGTCGATCTTCGAGGCGAGGGCGGCCCGCGTCAGCCGCGTGCCCCCGCACTCGGGGCAGTCGGCGAAGACGACGGCCCGGTCGACGAAGGCCCGGATGTGCGACTGCATCGACTCACGGTCCTTGGCGAGCATGGTCCGCTGGACGCGTGCCGCCAGGCCCTCGTAGGTGAGGTTGCTCTTGCCGACCTTCACCTTCACGGACGGCTTGTGCAGGAGGTCGGCCCACTCCTGCTCGGTGTAGTCCTTCACCTTCTTGTCCGGGTCGAAGAAGCCGGAGCCGACGAAGATCCCCCACGGCCAGGAGTCCACCGCGTGGCCGGGCGCGGTGATCGCGCCCTCGTTGAGGGACTTCTCCCGGTCGACGAGCTGGTCCACGTCGATGTCGGAGACCTGTCCCATGCCCTCGCAGCGCGGGCACATCCCGTCGGGCAGGTTGAAGCTGAAGGCGCCGGCGCTGGGCAGGTTCGGCACGCCCAGCCTGCTGAAGATGATGCGCAGCATCGCGTACGCATCGGTGGCAGTGCCCACCGTGGAGCGGGAGTTGGCGCCCATTCGCTCCTGGTCGACGACGATCGCGGCGCTGAGGTTGTGCAGCCCGTCGACGTCCGGGCGGCCCAGGCTCGGCATGAAGGACTGCAGGAAGGCGGTGTACGTCTCGTTGATCAGCCGCTGCGACTCGGCGGCGACCGTGCCGAAGACCAGCGAGGACTTGCCGGAGCCCGAGACTCCGGTGAATACGGTGAGGCGGCGCTTGGGCAGGTCGACGGAGACGTCCCGCAGGTTGTTCTCACGGGCGCCGCGGACCTGGATCAGGCCGTGGCTGTCGGCGGGGTGCGCGGGCAGCCGTGCGGGCGGCTGCGTCTGCTGCGAAGGGACCGTTCTGGCGGATTCCGAAGGCATGCACCGACCCTACCGGCCGTCACTGACAACTGGCCGTTTCCCATCGATCGCCGACTTATTCCCCTATGGGAACTCAAGCGGTTCCGGATCAGGATCGTAGCCATGGACATCACGCAGAACACCGCACTCGTCGTGGTCGACGTACAACAGGGCTTCGAGGACTCCGACTTCTGGGGCCCCCGCAACAACCCGGCCGCCGACGACAACATCGCCGCCCTCCTCGACACCTGGCAGTCCACCGGCCGCCCGGTCGTCTTCGTACGGCACGACTCGGTGAAGCCCGGCTCGCCACTGCACCCGGACCACCCCGGCAACGTCCTCAAGCCGTACGTCGAAGAACGCCGCGGCAAGGGCCCGGGGCCCGAGCTCTTCCTCTCCAAGACCGTCAACTCCGCGTTCTACGGCGCCCCCGACCTCGACGCCTGGTTCAAGGCGGCGGGCATCACCCGGTTCGTGGTGGCCGGCATCCAGACCAACATGTGCGCCGAGACGACGGCCCGCATGGGCGGCAACCTCGGCTACGACGTCCTCTTCGCCCTCGACGCGACCTACACCTTCGACCAGGAGGGCCCCTTCGGCTGGACCCTGACCGCCGACGAGATCGCCCGGGCCACGGCCGTCACCCTGCACGGCGGCGGCTTCGCCACGGTGACGACCACGGCGGAGCTGGTGACGGCCGCGAAGGGTTGAGTGAGTGATGCTACTCAACTCACCTGCTGTCAGCCGAGTTCGAAGCCTTCCGCGGGCTTCGACGCCGTCGCGTCCTGGACGACCTTCAGGCCCCCGGGTGTCTTCGCGTCGGGCTGCGCGATGACGGACTGGCGGGTGGACGGGGCCATGGGGTCGGAGAAGTCGTGGGTCATGCCGAATCCGTTGTCGAAGGCCTTCATGGAGCGGACGGCCTTGGCCATGCCTTCGCGGGTGAGGTTCTTGTCGGCGCAGGCCCGCTTGAGGACCTCCTCGAAGATCTTGCCCGCCGAGTAGCCCGCGGCGACGCCGTTGTCGAGGCTGTCCTCGGGGTACTCGGCCTTGTACGCCTTGGCGAGGGCGGCGGGGCCGGGTTCCGTGGAGCCGATGGGGAGGGTGGAGGCGGCCACGTAGTAGTTCTTCTGGAGGGCGGGGCCCGCCGGGGTGGCGAGGAGCTGTGGTGCGAAGGCGGAGTTGTTGCCGATGATCGGGACGGCGAAGCGGCCGGCTGCGGCGACGCCGACCAGGGAGGCCGCCTGACGCGGGCCCGCGCTGATGACGATGGCCTTCACGCCCGCCTTCTTGAGGGTGGTGACCTGTGCGGACATGTCGTTGTCGGTCGGCTTGATCTTCTGCTCGACGATCGTCAATCCGGCTTGTTCCGCCGCGTACTTGGAGCCCTGGAGGGCGTTCTCCCCGTAGTCGCCCTCGAAGTGGACGTGGCCGATCCTGTCGCCCTTCGCGATGAGCTTCCGAGTCAGGAGGAAGTCGATCGCGTTGATCGTCTCGATGTCGTAGGTGGCGCCGACGACGCGGACGTACGAGCTGCCGAGCAGGGAGGCCGACCAGGCCTGCGGGAGGATCAGGCCCTTGTCCTGGGTCTCGACGCGCTTCTTGACGGCGGCCACGAACGGGGAGCCGATGAACTGGACGTACGCGGCGACCTTGGGTTCGAGCTCGGTGTAGGCCGAGACCGCCTTCTGCGGATCGTAACCGTGGTCGCGGACGGTGAGTTCGACCTTCCGGCCGCAGACGCCGCCCGCCGCGTTGAGCTGCTTGGCCCAGAGCTGCTGGGACTGGGTGACGCTCTTGCCGAGGGAGGCGTACACACCGGTCAGGTCGGTGAGGACGCCGAGGGGGATGACCTTGTCGGTGATGCCGTCGCCGGCCTTGACGCCCTGGGAGTCCTCCTTGCCCGCGCTGCCGGTACCGGCCTTGCTGCTGCATCCGGTCGCGACGAGGGCGAGCGTGAGGAGGGCTGCCGCCGCAGCGGTGGTGAACCTTCGATCCGTCATGTGCTTCCCCTTCGAAGACGGAGGCGGGAGAGGCCGCCCGGCAGGAACAGGACCACGACGACGACCGCCGCGCCGTACAGATAGCGGGCCGCCTCGCCCGGCGCGATGCCGCCGGCGCCGGTTCCGGGAGCGGTGACCAGCGGCAGCGAGTCGCTGTAGCGGGTGAGGAGTTGGGGCAGCAGCGACACGAAAGCGGCGCCGATCACCGCGCCGCGCACCGAGCCGAGACCACCGATGACGATCATCGCCAGGAATTCGAGGGACAGCGTCATGCCGAAGTAGTCGGGGACGGTCCGCTGGAAGACGAGGGCGAACAGGACTCCGGCGAGGCCCGCGTACATCGAGGACAGCACGAAGACAGACGCCCGGTAGCGGGCCACCGGTACGCCCATCACGCCCGCCGCGATGCGGTGGTCGCGAATCGCGTTCATCGCCAGGCCCGGCCGCCCGCGCAGGACTCCGCGGGCGAAGAGCGCGCAGAGGAGGAGGGCGAGCAGGGCCGCGTACCAGAGCTTCTCCGCGGACTCGAAGGGGACGCCCGCGAGGACGGTCTGCGAGTCGTCGAAGTCGATGCCGAGGAGCGAAAGAGGCGGTACGGAACGGCCGTTGGAGCCGCCGGTGAGGTCCCGGGCGTTGAAGAGGACGTGCTGCCCGATGAAGATCAGGGCGAGCGTCGCGATGCCGAGGTAGGCGCCGCGCAGGCGTCCGGCGATGGGGCTGAAGAGTCCGCCCGCGATCCCGGAGACACCGGTCGCGAGGAGGACGGCGAGCCAGCTGGGCAGCCCGAGGCCGGAGAGCCGGTGGCCGTTCTCGACGAGGGGGTCGGCGGCGAACACGCAGTAGCTGTACGCGCCGACGGCGAGGAAGAAGGCGTGCCCCATGGAGAGTTGGCCGGTCGAGCCGGTGAGGAGGCCCAGGCCGATGGCGGCGATGGCGGCGGCCATGGCGAAGAGCCCGGCCTGGAGCCAGAAGCGGTCGACGTAGAAGGGCAGCGCGAGGAGGACGAGCGCGAGAGCGGTCCAGAGGTACGTACGGATGTCGCGCAGGGCCCTGGTAAGGAAGTCGCGCAGGGCTTGCGTACCGATGTCGCGCAGGGCTTGCGTACGGGTGGGGCGGGCCGTCGCCGCCTCGGTGCCGGCGGTGGTGCGGCCGGGCTCCGGCGTGTCCGTCGTCCGCCGCCCCGGGGGCGTGGTGTCAGACACGGGCCCGCTCCTTCGTGCCGAAGAGGCCCGCCGGGCGGATCAGCAGGACCACCACCATCACCAGATAGGGGGCGAGGTCGCCGGTGTCGCCGCCGAGGAAGGAGAGGTTGCTCTCGTAGCCGGTGGCGAGGGATTCGACGACGCCGACGATCAGGCCGCCGGCCAGGGCGCCCGTCGTGGAGTCCAGGCCGCCGAGTATGGCTGCCGGGAAGGCCTTCATCGCGGCCAGGGAGGTGGTCCGTTCGAGGCCGGGGGTCGGGAAGACGGTCAGGAAGAGCGCGGCGACGGCGGCGAGTGCCCCGGCGACCGCCCAGGCGGAGAGCGAGACCCGGCCGAGGCGCACCCCCATCAGGGCCGCCGTCTGCGGGTTCTCCGCCGCGGCGCGCATGGCGACGCCCCACGAGGTGTACCGGAAGGCGAGCAGGAACGCGGCGATGAGGACGGCCGCGGCGAGGAGCGCCGCGATCCGGGTCTGGGCCATGGTGACGGAGCCGACGGTCACCACCTGGTCGCCCCAGGGGTCGCCCGGTGACAGGACGCGGGTGCCGATGCGCCGGGTCAGCTCGGTGACCAGGAGGATGTCGACGCCGATCGTGACGATCGCGAGGACGCTGTGGTCACTGCCCCGGTAGCGCCGCATGACGAGGAATTCCACCGCCGCACCGACCACCGCTGCGCCCGCGATGCCGGCCGCGAGGGCGAGCCAGAAGCCGAGGTCGTCGTGGAGGACGGCGGTGAGGTAGCCGCCTGCCAGGAGGAGCGAGGCGTGGGCGAAGTTCACGACCTCGGTCGCCTTGAAGATGACGACGAAACCGAGGGCGATGAGTGCGTAGACGGCGCCCATGGAGAGGCCGCCGAGGAGGAGTTCGACGAGGGTCGTCATGGGGTGGGCGCCCCCAAGTACGCCTGGACGACGGCCGGATCGGACTGCACCTGGGCGGGCGGACCGTCCGCGATGCGCCGTCCGAAGTCGAGTACGGTCACCGCGTCCGCGAGCCGCATCACCACCCCCATGTCGTGTTCGACGAGCACGATCGAGATACCGAGGCTGTCCCGTACGCCCGCGACGACGGCCGCGGTGGCGCGCCGTTCGTCGGCGGTCATGCCCGCGACGGGTTCGTCCAGCAGGAGCAGTCGCGGTTCCATGCACAGGGCGCGGGCCAGCTCGACGAGCTTCTGTTTTCCGTACGGGAGGGCCCCGGCGGGCCGGTCGAGATCGTCGGCGAGACCGACGAAGTCCGCGATCTCCCTCACCCGGTCCAGGTGTTGACGCGCCTCGCGGGCGGCGGACGGCAGCCGAAGCCCTGCCGCGACGAACCCGGTGCGGGTCAGCCGGTGGCGACCCAGCATGAGGCTGTCGGCGACGGTGGCGTGCGGCGGGACGGCCAGGTTCTGGAAGGTGCGGGCGATACCGAGCGCGGCGATGCGGTGCGGGGCGAGGCCGGTGAGTTCGGCGGAGCCGAAGCGGACGCTGCCCGAGGTGGCTCGGTAGACGCCGGACAGGACGTTGAAGCAGGTTGACTTTCCTGCCCCGTTGGGGCCGATGACGGCGTGCACGCTGCCTGGTTCGACGGTGAAGGAGACGGCGTCCAGCGCGGTCAGTCCGGCGAACTTCACTGTCACATCGGTGACTTGGAGCGTGGCGGCGGTCATTCCCGCCACCTGCTGAGCGTCGGCGCCGCCGTCTCGGCGCTGCCCGCGTCCTCGGCCGCCGCCTCGTCGACGACGCCGAGGTAGCGGCGGCGCACCTCGTCGGAGGCGGCGAGTTCGGCGGCCGGACCGTGCAGGGCGACCTCGCCGACATCGAGTACGTACGCCGTGGTGGCGAGCCGCAGGGCGAGGGCCGCGTTCTGCTCGACGAGCAGGACCGAGGTGCCGGTGGCGTTGATCTGCCGGACGGTCTCGGCGATGCGGGCGGCCATCAGCGGAGCGAGCCCGAGGGACGGCTCGTCGAGGAGGAGGAGCCGGGGGTGAGCCATCAACGCCCGCCCCAGCGCCAGCATCTGCTGCTCTCCGCCGGAGAGGAGACCGGCGCGCTGGCGGGCGCGGTCGGCGAGGACGGGGAAGAGTTCGTGGACGCGGGCGAGGGCTTCCCGTACGGCGCCGCGTCCGCCGGGGGCGCCGAGTGCGCCCGCGCGGAGGTTGTCCGCGACCGTCATGCGGGCGAACACCTGCCGCCCTTCCGGGACTTGGACGATGCCCGAGGCGACGACCCGGGCGGCACTCGCACCGCGCAGATCGCGTCCGCCGTACGCGACCGTGCCTGCGGAGACCGCACCCCTGTGGTAGCGGAGCGTGCGCGAAATCGCCCTCAGGAGGGTCGACTTGCCCGCGCCGTTGCCACCGAGCACGGCAACCACCGCACCGGCAGGGACGTCGAGCGTCACCCCGCGCAGGGCGCGCACCGGTCCGTACCCGACGGAGAGGGAGCGTACTTCCAGGGCGCCTGGCTGCACGGGAACACGTCCTTCCACCTCGCGGACTCCTTCTCTGCGGACCCCTGTAGGCCCACAGACCAACAGCCGACACGTGTAACCGTCCAGGGGGTATGGGTGAATCGCTGCGGATGACCAGCGGCCGGAGGCGGCCGTTGTGCTCACGCACAAGGGGACTGTCCACCGGGCCGCAGCGGTGGCATCCTCACCGGTCATGAGTGGCCGCAGAGCACGCACGGATCGTGAACGGTCGGTGCTGGAGAGCGCGTCGGAGGTGCTCATCGGGCGGGTCGGGCACCTCACCGACCTGCTCATCGGCGAACTCCGGGCGCACTCGCCGCAATACGACATCGCCGTACCGGCAGACGAACACTGGCAGCAGATCAACGAGGCGCTGCGGTACGGCATCGAGGTGATTCCGGCCCCCCGGTCCGCGCCCCGGCGCGACCTCGAATTCGCCGAGAAGCTCGGCAGGCGGCGGGCGGAGCAGGGCCTCTCGCTGGACCTGCTGCTGCACGCGTACCGCAAGGCCGGCTATCTCGTCTGGGACGAACTCCTCGACGCCGTCACGGCGAGGGACCCGGAGGCGCTGCCCGTACTCGTACACACGGCGGCGCAGATGTGGGCGGCGGTGGACAGGCAGGCCGCCACGGTCGCCGAGGCGTATCGGAGCACGGAGGAGGACATGCAGCGGCGCAGCAACGAACGCGTGCAGGCGCTGCTCGACGCCCTGCTGGAGGGCCAGACGTCCGCGGCACTCGTCGCGGGCGCGGCTGCGGGCCTCGACCTGCCCGAACAGGGCCGGTACGCGGTGGTCGTGCTGCGGGTCGAACGGCGCGAAGGCCGCGAGCAGTTCCACCGGGTGACGGCGGCGGCCGGGCTGCGCTTCTTCTGGCGGATGCGCACGGACTGCGAGGTGGCGGTGGTGGCGCTGGGCCCCGACACCGGGCTCACGGAACTGTCGGCGGAGCTGGAGCGGCGGTGTGCGGGGCCTGGCGGGGTGAGCCCGGTGGTGGCGGGGCTGGCCGAGCTGGGGCTGGCCAGGCGGCTGGCGGAGACGGCGCTGCGGACGTGTGCGGTGACGGATGCGGCGGGCGGGGCGGGCGGGCCCGGGATCGTGCGGCTGGACGAGCGGCTGCCGGCCGCGCTGGTGGTCAGCCAGCCGGAGCTGGCGGCTCGGCTGGTGGCGGAGGTCTTCGGCCCGCTGCTCGCACTCGACCCGGGCGACCGGGCGGTGCTCCTGGAGACGCTGGACGCGTGGCTGGGGGCGCAGGGATCGGCGGGGCGGGCGGCGACGCGGCTCTACTGCCACCGGAACACGGTGTTCAACCGGCTGCGGCGGCTGGAGCAGTTGACCTCGCGGTCCTTGTCCCGGCCGCGGGACTTGACGGAGATGACGTTGGCCCTGGATGCGTTTCGGTTGTCGGCGACATGAGGGGACGGGATGGGGCGGTGGCGGGCGCGTGCGGTCGAGGGGCGGGGCTCCGCGTGGGGGCCGCCCCCTTGCCCACCCGTCCCGCCCCCCGGGGGGGGCGGCCCCGCTGCCCAAGGAGGCGGCGGGCGGCATCGGGCGGCTAGGGGCCGGCAGTTAGGGGCGCGGGGAACTGCGCGACCAGCCACGACGCACCCGCACGACGACCACCCGCCGCCCCGCGCCCAGCGACCCGCGCCGAGCGCCCCGCCCCCACCCGCTACCGCAGGAAGTCGTGGCCGATCTGCTCCGCCACCCGTTCCAGGAGCGGGCCTGCCTCGGCCATGCTCCGCCGGGGATCCGGTTCCAGGGCGCTCAGGGCATACGCCCTGCGGATACCTGCCCGGCCCAGCGCCTCGGCGGGGAGTGCGAGCCGGCCGCACACCGCGACGACCTCCACCCCACGCGCCCGCGCCGCCGCCGCGACCCCCGCGGGGGCCTTGCCGTGCAGGGTCTGCTCGTCGAGGGAGCCCTCGCCCGTGATGACGAGCGTGGCCCGCTCCAGGGCCGGGGCGAAGCCCAGTACGTCGAGCATGACCTCGATGCCGGGCCGGAAGCGCGCGCCGAGCGCCGCCAGCGCCCCGTAACCGATGCCGCCCGCGGCCCCCGCGCCCGGGGTGTCGGCCAGTCCGGTGCGGCCCGAGGCGGGGTCGAGGACGGACGCGTAATGCGCCAGCGCCGCGTCCAGCGTCGCCACGTCCTCCTCGGAGGCCCCCTTCTGCGGTCCGTACACCGCCGGTGCGCCGACGGGCCCGGTCAGCGGGTTGTCGACGTCGCTGGCCAGGATCAGATCGACGCCGCCCCCGCCCGCCGCCGCGAACCGCGGGTCAAGACCCGACAGGTCCGCCGTCGCGAGGTCGCGCAGCCCTCCGCCGCCCGGACCGACCGGCTTGCCGTCCGCGTCCAGGAAGCGTGCGCCGAGCGCGGCAAGCATGCCGGCCCCGCCGTCCGTGGTCGCGCTGCCGCCGACGCCGAAGACGATCGTCTTCGCGCCCGCGTCGAGCGCGGCCCGCAGCAGCTCGCCCGAGCCGTACGTGGTCGAGGTGAGCGGCTCGAAGACGCCGGGCGGCAGGTGCTGGAGGCCGGAGGCCTCCGCCATCTCCACCACGGCCGTGCCGTCCGCCTCGCGGAAGGCGTAGGCGGCGGTCAGCCCTTCGCCGCGCGGGCCCGTGACCCGCACCTCCCGGCGTTCGAAGCCCGCGGCGACCGCCGCGGCCACCGTGCCGTCGCCGCCGTCGGCGACCGGCAGGGACTCGACCGCCACGCCCGGGACCGCCCTGCGCAGCCCGGCCGTCACCCGCTCGGCGACCTGTACCGCCGTGAGCGAGCCCTTGAACTTGTCGGCCGCGACGAGCACATGCACCCCGCCGCCTCCCGTACCGCTTCCGGCACTGCTTGCCGTACGGCTTCCCGTACCGCTCGCCGTGCCACTTGCCGTTCCGTGTACTGCTCCGTCCGTCACCTTGCATCCCTTGCTTTCGAACAGGCAGTCGCGCCGCCCCGACCATAACCGCCGACCCCGCCCCCTGCCACGACCCGTCTCGCCCGCCGGGCCCCACCGGGGCCGGACCGTGCCCCTCCTGACGGCGCGCCAACCCCCCATACCATGACATTCCGCACCATAAGGTGTGCGGCATGAGTACGGAATCCCTCGATCCACCCCAGCCGCCCCCCGAGCCCGGATCCGCCCCGGGCAACCCGCTGCACGACGGCAGGCCCGATGTCACCGTCATCGTCATCGGCGTGCTCGCCGTGGCGGCGGTCGTCGCCTGGGCGGCGATCGGCAAGGACTCGTTCGAGAGCGCGTCGTCCTCGGCCCTCGCCTGGGTCCTCAACAACTTCGCCTGGCTGTTCGTCATCGCGGCCGACGTGTTCCTGCTGATGTGTCTGTGCATCGCGCTGAGCAGGTTCGGCCGGATCCGGCTCGGCAAGGACGGATCGGAGCCGGAGTTCACCAATCTGGCCTGGATCGCGATGATGTTCAGCGCGGGCATGGGCATCGGCCTGATGTTCTACGGGGTCGGCGAGCCGCTCCAGCACTACCTCACCCCGCCGCCGGGCAGCGGGGCCGAGGCCGGGACCGGTGGCGCCGCCCGGGCCGCCCTCCAGTACTCCTTCTTCCACTGGACGCTCGGGCCTTGGGCGATCTACGGCATCGCCGGTCTCGCCCTCGCGTACGCGACGTTCCGCAAGGGACGGGGCAACCGGATGAGCTCCGCCTTCGTGCCGCTGCTCGGCGAGAAGCGCGCCGAGGGCTGGCAGGGCAAGCTGATCGACCTGCTCGCCGTCTTCGCGACCGTGTTCGGCACCGCGACCAGCCTGGGCCTGGGCGCCCTCCAGGTCTCCAAGGGCCTGAACATCGTCACCGGTATCGAGGACAGCCAGGGCGTCGAGCTGATCATCATCGCCTCGCTGTCGGCGGCGTTCGTCCTGTCCGCCTTCTCCGGCCTGCACAAGGGCGTGAAGTGGCTGAGCACGGTGAACATCGTGCTGGCCGCCCTGCTGATGCTGTTCGTGTTCGTCCTCGGCCCGACCGTCTACATCCTGGACGCGATTCCGGCGTCCATCGGCGGCTACCTCGACCAGCTGATCCCGATGGCGACCCGCACGGGTGCGTTCGGCGACAGCGAGTGGCTGGGCAAGTGGACGATCTTCTACTGGGCGTGGTGGCTGTCCTGGGCGCCGTTCGTCGGCACGTTCATCGCCCGGATCTCGCGCGGCCGTACGATCCGTGAGTTCCTGATCGGCGTGCTCCTGGTGCCCAGCGGGGCCACGGTGGTGTGGTTCTGCGTGATGGGCGGTTCCGCGATCCGGCTGGACCAGACGGGAGCCGCCGACATGGCGGGCTCGTTGCAGGACGGTGTCGAGGCCTCGCTCTTCACCATGCTGGACGCGCTGCCGATCGGCACGGTCACCTCCTGCATCGCGATGCTCCTCGTCATGACGTACTTCGTGACGAGCGCCGACTCGGCGTCGCTGGTGATGGGTTCGCTCACCGCCCGGGGCGCGCTGCACCCGCCGACCTGGCTGGTGGTGCTGTGGGGCGTGCTGATGGCTGCGGTCGCGGCCGGTCTGCTGGTCGCGGGCGGCCTGAACTCCCTCCAGACCGCGACGATCCTCGTCGCGCTCCCCTTCGTGCTGGTCATGCTCGGCCTGTGCTGGGCGCTCATCAAGGAGCTGCGCGAGGACCCGGGCGCGGGTCCGGCCCGCCACCAGGCCCTGCACGGACTGCGGGACGCGGTACGGGCGATGGTCGGCGACGCGATCACCGAGCACGGCCCCGACCGGCGGCACCCGAGGCTGCGGCGCGCGGCCAAGTCCCGTACGGACGAGTGAGATTCACTACGCAGCGGGAGGGGCGCGGGCATCAACTGCCGCGCCCCTCCCGTGTGTTCAGCGCAACACTTCCCCGCTCTCAGTGCGCCGACGGACTGACCGACTCGTCGCCCAGGAACACCGGCCAGTACCCCTCCTCGCCCCCGGAGGCCACGCACGCCCGGGAGTCGACCGAGGCGAACGTGTCGAGGACCGTCGCGGTCAGCATGCTGTACGACCCGCCGAGCCGGTGCTCCCCGGAGAGCCGCACCACCTGTTCCCGCAGCCACACGGTGAAGTTGTACGCCGAGACGTCGACGTTCATCGGGGCCTCGACGCCGTCGGGCATGAACCGCTCGTACACCCTGCCCGTCGCCCCATCGAGCAGCATCGCGCCGTCGTCGCCGAGCACGGCCAGCCGGATCAGGTGCTCCGCGCCGGGCGGGCGCGGGTAGTCGTCCCCTTCGGTGACGTAGCCGTAGTCGTTGTCGTAGGGAGGGACCGGGTCGTCGACCGCGTGGTCGTACAGCTCGGCGAGGGTCGGCAGCGGGCCTTCGTCCAGCGTGATGAACGCACTGCCGCCGTCCGCGAGTCCGGTCTCCCGCAGATACCGCCGGGTGGCGGCGTGCGTGAGCGCGGCGGGCAGGTCCGCCTCGTCGAAGGGTGCGAGGTGCTGGTAGCGGCCGGTCAGCGAGGCCCCGAGGACGTCGGCGCGCAGGTCGACGGCGAGCCCGTCGGGGCCGGGACCCGCGATCCAGGCGAGCGGCCGGATCGTCATGGCCGCGCGCCAGTACGGGGAGATGTCCTCGGCGGTGTCGAGCAGCGCGGGGTCGGTGTCGCCGACGAGTTCCAGCATGGCACGCTGCAGCCCGGCGACCACGCGGGGGCCGCACTCGATGTCGCGGCGGGCGTACCGGCCCTCGTTCGGGTCGAGGAGGGCGACGAGCTCGCAGAGGTGGACGAGGGAGGAGAGGTCGGAGGCGAGGAGCTGCTGCTCGCGGCCGTGCCGGACGTACACCCGGCCGGTCCGGCAGTCCAGCAGGATGCGGTACACGGACGGCATGAAGGTGAACACCCCGATCTCCAACATCCCCTCCTCCAGCCGCAGTTCGCCCCCCAGATCGAACCGCATCAGCGGCGCCTCGCACGGCAGCCCGACCTCCGTGAGGAAGGCGCGGGTCTCGCCCGACGGGCTGTGCCCGGGAAGGGACTCCTCGGTCGCGAGGGTCACCCCCGCCGCAGCCGGCGCCCCGCCCAGTCGCTCCCGCCCGAAGTCCACCCGCATGCGCGTTCCCCTCCCGCCCACCGCCCCGCCGGTGTGATCGCGTGCGAGCGTACCCAACACACCTACGCTGGAAGGGTGACCCAGGATCCGCAGGACTACGCCACGTACATCGCCTCACTCCCCCGCATCCTCGCCGCAGCCGCCGTCCTCTGCCGTGACGAGGAGGGCCGCGTCCTGCTCGTCGAGCCGAACTACCGCAAGGGCTGGGCACTGCCCGGCGGCACGGTCGAGGCCGACGCGGGCGAGACCCCGCGCCGGGCCGCACACCGCGAAGCCCTCGAAGAGGTCGGCCTGGACATCGAGTTGGGCCGACTGCTCGTCATCGACTGGGTCCAGGCCGACAACCGGCCGCCGATCGCCGCGTACCTGTACGACGGCGGGATCCTGGGCGCGGAGCAGCTGGCCTCGATCCGGCTCCAGGAGGACGAACTGCTGTCGTGGCGGCTGGTCCCGGTGGACGAGGTGGAGACGTACGCGCTGGGCTCCCTCCCCGGCCGGATCCTCGCCGCCCTGGCCGCACTGGCGGACGGAGCGGGAGCGGTGGAACTGGAAAACGGCCGCCGGGCCGGATCCAGCCCCCCCATTACCGTTTTCGTTGGCTCCGCAACGGAGCTTCCGGCCTCCGGGACCGGCATGACTTCCCCCCCTTGTTGACCATGATCCGGGGGGT